>QKDF01000051.1 GCA_003245395.1 Clostridia bacterium | reverse complement strand
GCTATCAATAAGCGCGGGGTTTCGCTGCACATTTTCACCGAGAACAGTTGACAAACCTGCAAAACGTGATATTATAATCGGGTAATTGAACATTTCGGCGTAGATAAGGACGAGTAATTTTCCCGTTCCTGCCCAGAGAGCCGCCGCATCGGTGCAAGGCGGTCAGGGAGGGGAAATGAAAATCACCTTGGAGCCTCCTGCTGAAAGACGACGCGAGTAAGCGTGGACGTGTGACGGTCGTTATCCCGTCGGCCCGTATTTGCGGGCGCAGAGCGGTCGCCGGCAAAACGGCGGCAACGAGAGTGGTACCGCAGAAGTGATCAAACGCTTCTGTCTCTTTGGAGACAGAAGCGTTTTTTTATTTTACCCGGCTGATTTTTAAGATTTGTAATAGAAGGAGCGCATTTCAATGGACTACAACAAGACCATCAATCTGCCAAAAACCGACTTCCCCATGCGGGCGGGCCTGCCCAAACGGGAGCCGGAGCTGCTCCAGCGCTGGCAGGAGCAGGACATCTACAACCTGATGCTCAAGAAAAACGAGGGCAAGCCGCTGTTTAGTTTGCACGACGGCCCTCCGTTCTCCAACGGAAGCCTGCACATGGGCCACGCCCTGAACAAGTCCCTGAAGGACTTCATCACCCGCTCTTATGCCATGCGGGGCTATTACACCCCCTATATTCCCGGCTGGGATAACCACGGCATGCCCATTGAATCCGCTATCATCAAGCAGAACAAGCTGGACCGCAAGGCCATGAGTGTGCCTGAGTTCCGCTCCGCCTGCCACGAGTTCGCCCAGCACTATATTGACGTGCAGATGGACGGCTTCAAGCGCATGGGTGTCATCGCCGACTGGGAGCATCCCTATAAAACCATGGACCCTGGCTTCGAGGCCGAGGAGGTCAAGGTATTCGGCGAGATGTACAAAAAGGGGTATATTTACAAGGGTCTTAAGCCCGTGTACTGGTGCCCCCACGATGAGACTGCCCTGGCCGAAGCGGAGATCGAGTATCAGGACGATCCCTGCGTCACCGTCTATGTGAAGTTCCCCATGAAGGATAATCTTGGCAAGCTGGAACAGTTCGACCAGTCCAAGCTGTTCTTCGTGATCTGGACCACCACCATCTGGACCCTGCCCGGCAACCTGGCCATCGCCCTGCATCCCGAGGAGTCCTACGCCCTGGTGAAGGCTTCCAACGGCGAGGTCTATATCATGGCTGAGGCGCTGGTTGAGAAGGTCATGCATATCGGCGGTTTCGACACCTATGAGATCGTGGAGACCCACCCCGGCTCCTTCTTTGAAAATATGCTGGCCCAGCATCCCTTCCTGCCCAAGGATTCCCGCCTGCTGCTGGCGGACTATGTCACCATGGACTCCGGTACCGGCTGTGTCCACACCGCTCCCGGCTTCGGCGCGGACGACTATGAGACCTGCAAGCGCTACGGCATGGATATGGTGGTGCCTGTGGACGACCAGGGCCGCCACACCGACTACGCCGGCAAGTACGCGGGTATGAAAACGGAGGAATCCAACTCCGTCATTCTGGAGGACATGAAAAAGGACGGCGCTCTGTTTGCCTCTGAGAAGATCGTCCACAGCTATCCTCACTGCTGGCGCTGCAAGGGCCCCATCATCTTCCGTGCCACTCCCCAGTGGTTCTGCTCCGTGGATTCTTTCAAGGACGAGGCGTGTGACGCCTGCGACGATGTGCGCTGGGTGCCCGCCTGGGGCAAGGAGCGCATGAAGGCCATGGTTCGTGAGCGTACCGATTGGTGCATCTCCCGCCAGCGCAAATGGGGTCTGCCCATCCCCGTGGTCTACTGCAAGGACTGCGGCAAGCCCGTCGTCACCGACGAGACCATCAAGGCAATCTCCGATCTCTTTGCCGCCGAGGGTTCCAACGTCTGGTTCGCCAAGGAGGCTGAGGAAATTCTGCCCCAGGGCCTTGCCTGTCCGCACTGCGGCTCCAAGACCGGCTTCACAAAGGAAGAGGATACGCTGGACGGCTGGTTCGACTCCGGTTCCACCCATTACGCCGCCATGAAGAAGGACCAGGGCTTCTGGCCTGCCACCATGTATCTGGAGGGCCTGGATCAGTATCGCGGCTGGTTCCAGTCCGCACTGCTCACCGCCGTGGGCGCTTTCGGTCAGGGCGCACCGTTTAAGGAGTGCGTCACCCATGGCTGGACTGTGGACGGCGAGGGCAAGGCGATGCACAAGTCCGCCGGAAACGGCATGGACCCGGCGGAGATCTTTAACAAGTACGGCGCGGATCTGCTGCGCCTGTGGGCCGCCTCTGCGGACTATCATACGGATGTGCGCTGCTCCGACGAGATTTTCAAGCAGCTGAGCCAGAACTATCTGAAGTTCCGCAATACCGCCCGGTACTGCCTGGGCAATCTGGACGGATTTAATCCCGACGACCTGACTCCCGCCGACCGGATGGAGGAGCTGGACCGCTGGGCCGTCACTCGCCTCAATGCCCTGATCGAAAAGTGCGAGCAGGCGTACAAGGACTATGAGTTCCTGGTGGTAACCCACGCCATCAACGACTTCTGCGTGGTGGAGATGTCCAATTTCTACCTGGACATCATCAAGGATCGTCTGTACTGCGAGGAGTGGGACGGTGCCAAGCGCCGCAGCGCCCAGACCGCCCTGTTCCTGATCCTGGACTCCATGACCAAGATCATGGCGCCCGTCCTGGTCTTTACCTGCGACGAGATCTGGCGGGCAATGACCCACGGGGCCGGAGACGACGACCGCAATGTGGTGCTCAATGAGATGAACAAGCCGTTCACGCAGTATAGCCTGAGCGACAAGGCCATGGAAAAGTGGGATACCGTCATCCGCCTGCGGGACGATGTGAATGCCGTGCTGGAGACTGCCCGCGCCGACAAGAAGATCGGCAAGGCGCTGGAGGCCCACGTGACGCTTCATGCCGACGACGATGCCACCACCGAGGCGCTGCTGTCCACCTTCGGCATCAGCCTGTCTGAGGTGTTCATCGTGTCCGACTGCAACGTGACCTCCGGTACGCCGGAGGAGGGCACCGTGACCGGAAAGGGCGTCAACTTCCCCGGTCTGACCGTGGAGGTCTCCGAGGCCAAGGGCGCCAAGTGCGAGCGCTGCTGGATGCACAGCCCCAAGGTGGGCGAGGACGCCAACCATCCCACCCTGTGCCCGCGCTGCGCCACCGTGGTATCCAAGATGCCGCAGTTCTAAAGTCGTTGCAATTTCTGGTAAAAACGAGTAAACTGAAGTCCGGGGCTTTTTGCCCCGGACTTTTGTTTGCTGTCCACCTATCAGATGCGGCGGAAGAGAAAGAGAAACATGAACGAAAGTGCTGTGAAAGAGGACATGCCTTCCTTGCGAACGAGGCGGCGCAGCGGGGCGGTGGATGCTGCTAAGACCGTGGCCATCTTCGGGACGCTGCTGATTCATGCATCCGCCAACGGCGGTTTCGGCGGGGAGGTCGGTTCCTTCGGCTGGACGGCGTCGCTGTTCTGGGGCAGCGTGCTGCGCTGCGCCGTGCCGGTATTTTTCCTGTGCAGCGGGGCACTGCTCCTGCCGCCGGAAAAGAACGTCACCGTCCGCAGTGTGTGGACGAAGTACATCCCCCGGATTCTCATTGCCCTGCTGTTCTGGGCTGCCATGTACGAGGCATATGACTTGGCCTTGACCTGGCATCGTACCGGCGTACTGGAGTCCGCAGCTTTGCGTCAGGCAGTGAAAAATTTCTTACTGTTCCAGCATAAATCCCATCTTTACTATCTGCACATCATATTGCTGGTGTATGCCGTGCTGCCTCTGACTCGCTTGCTGACGGCCAGGGCGGATGGCCGGCTGCTGCGCTATGGACTTTTACTCTGGGCGGTGCTGGGAATTGTCCTGCCCACGGTGCGGATGTTTCCTCCACTTTCCTTGATACAGGGAATCCCGGCGCAGTATCCCATCAACCTGACTTGGGCCGCAGTAGGCTACGGTGTGCTGGGATATGTCCTGCGGGAGCGGGGAGCCGAACGCCGTCCCCGGTTTTATGTTCTGCTCTATCTGGCGGGGTTCGCCCTGACATTTCTGGGAACGCTGGAGATGTCGATTTCTCAGGATAAGCTATACACGGCCTTTTTACAGGGTACATCCCCCGGAGTCTGCCTGGAGGCTGCGGGTGTCTATGGGTTTTGCGTCAGTGTTTTTGCGGACCGGAAACCATACCGTTTGACGGAAACGGTGTCCCGCGCCTCGTTCTGCATCTATCTGGTGCATCTGTTCTTTCTGGAGAATCTGACGGAGCACGGGTTTTCTGCGGCCGTTCTGCCGTCCGTGTGGGTGGTGCCGGCGCTGACCATGACTGTGTTTGCCCTGAGCTTTGCCGTTTGGCTGGTGCTGCGGCAGATTCCCGTTGTCAATCACTATCTGATTTAAAAAGGAGAATGTCCATGCTGTATATCCTTCTTGCCGTAGCGGCTTTAGCCCTGGACCAGTGGGTCAAATACTGGACGGTTACGCACCTGGCACTGGGCGAATCGACCCCGCTGCTGCCCGGGCTTGTGGAGCTTTTCCGCGTCCACAACTTCGGCGCGGCTTGGTCCAGCTTTTCCGGCATGCGGTGGCTGCTGGTGGCGGTCAATTGCGTCATCATCGGCGCAGCAGCGTATCTGCTGGTGAAAAAAATCGTCCGCCATCCACTGGGACGCACCGCCGGAACGTTGATTGTCGCCGGGGGCTTGGGCAACATTCTCGACCGGGTACGCCTGGGTTATGTGGTGGATATGTTCAATTTCCAGTTTATCACCTATCCCGTGTTCAACGTTGCGGACATCTGCGTGGTGTCCGGGTCGATTCTGGCGGCGATTTACTATCTGTGGTTTTACGAAAAATACGATAAAAAGGTGAGGGAATGAAAACGCTGACGCTGCGTGCCGAGGGCGATTCCGGGCGTCTGGATGCGTGG
>QKDF01000208.1 GCA_003245395.1 Clostridia bacterium | reverse complement strand
GTCCGCGGGCGCAGGATCTCGGTGGAACTTGTTCCCATGCCGTTCTATAAAATTCAGCGTTGAACCTGTCAAATGATTATAATTTTTTAGGAGGACAATACAATGAATTTTCCCACTGAACTGAAATATCTCCGGACCCACGAATGGGCAAAGCTCCTGGATGACACGACCGCTCTGGTGGGCATCTCCGACTTTGCTCAGGATCAGCTGGGCGATCTGGTCTTCATCAATCTGCCCCAGGTGGGCGATACGGTCACCGCCGGCGACCCGCTGTGTGATGTGGAGTCCGTCAAGGCTGTCTCCGACGTCAACTCCCCCGTCAGCGGCGTAGTGGCCGAGGTAAACGAGGCGCTGCTGGATGCTCCCGAAATGCTCAATCAAGACCCCTACGGTGCCTGGATTGCCAAAATTCAGCCCGTCACCGCGCTGGGCGATCTGCTGGACGCCGCGGCTTATGAGACCTTCACCGAGGAGGAGGGCTGATGGGTTCCTACGTTCCAAATCCGCCGAAAGCTCAGGCAGAAATGCTCGCGGCCATCGGTGTGAACAATATCCGGGATCTGTACGGCAGCGTGCCGAAGTCCATGTTCGTTAAAAAGCTGGATCTGCCCCATGAAAAGAGCGAGTTGGAAGTGGCGCGCGCCATGGAAGCACTGGCTGCAAAGAACCGCGTATTTTCCACCTGTCTGCGAGGAGCAGGCAGCTATCGCCACTACATCCCCGCCGTGGTAAAATCCATCACAAGCCGGGAAGAACTCTATACCGCCTACACACCCTACCAGGCTGAAATCAGCCAGGGCATTTTGCAGGCCATCTTTGAATATCAGACCATGATCTGTGAGCTGACGGGTATGGATGTGTCCAACGCCAGCGTCTACGACGGCGCCTCCGCGGCAGCAGAGTCCATTGCCATGTGCGTGGACCGCAGACGCACGAAGGCCTATGTCTCCGCCTGCGTACATCCTCAGATTATTGAGACGATGCAGACCTACTGCTTTGGCTCCGGCGTGGAGTTGACCGTCCTTCCCTGTAAGGACGGCCGCACAGACCCGAAAGCGCTGAAAGAGGCCCTGGGAACCGACGCCGCCTGCTTCTTCCTGCAGCAGCCCAACTACTTTGGGCTGCTTGAAGACGCCGCTGAAATCGGAAAGATTGTCCACGAGGCCGGTGCCAAATATATTATGGGCGTCAATCCCATCGCCTGCGCGATCCTGGAAACTCCCGCGGAATGCGGCGCCGACATCGTTACCGGCGAGGGCCAGCCTCTGGGTCTGGATATGGCCTTTGGCGGGCCGTACCTGGGCATTATGGCCGCCTCCCGTGCCCTGATGCGCCAGCTGCCCGGCCGTATTGTGGGGCAGACAACGGACGTGGACGGCAACACCGGCTACGTTCTGACTCTGACCGCCCGGGAACAGCACATCCGCCGGGAAAAGGCCTCCAGCAACATCTGTTCCAATGAACAGATGTGCGCGTTCACTGCGGGCATCTACCTGTCCGCCATGGGCAGTGACGGTCTGACACAGGCAGCCCGGCAGTCCATGTCCAAAGCGCACTACCTGCAAAAAGCGCTGAAAAAGGCCGGCTTGCCGCCGCTTTATCAGGGCGAGTTCTTCCATGAGTTCGTCACTGCCTGCGACGCATCCACGGCGCGGAAGATCAACTGCGCGCTTGCAAAAGCCGGGATTCTGGGCGGAGAGCCTGTGGATGGAGGCATCCTGTGGTGCACCACGGAACTGGTCTCTCTGGAAGAGTTGGATCGAACGGTGGAAATTGTCAAGGAGGTGCTGGCAAAATGAAAACGATTTTTGAAAAAGGCGCTCTTGGCCAGCACCTGACACTGCTGCCGGAGTGCGACGTGCCGGAGATTCATCTGGCGAATGAACGCACCTCCCCGCTCCACCTGCCCCACGTCAGCGAAAACGAGCTGACCCGTCACTATAAACAGCTGTCCGACCGAGTTCACGGCGTCAACGACGGCTTCTATCCGCTGGGTTCGTGTACCATGAAGTACAACCCGAAAATCGACGAGGCGGCAGCGGCACAGCCGGGCTTTACCGGTGTGCATCCCCTGCAGGATGCGGACACGGTTCAGGGCTCACTGGAAGTTCTGTACACTGTCCAGAAGGATTTGTGCGCCGTCACCGGCATGGACGCAGTCTCGCTCCAGCCCGCAGCAGGCGCCCACGGAGAATTCACCGGCCTGCTGTTGATTAAGGCTTACCACACACATCGCGGCGACTTGGCCCGGAAAAAAATCATCGTACCGGATTCCGCCCATGGCACCAATCCTGCTTCGGCACGTATGGCCGGCTTTGATGTTGTAAATATTCCCTCCGGTTCTGACGGGTGTGTGGATCTCGATGCTCTGCAGGCCGCGGTGGGGCCTGACACCGCAGGACTCATGCTGACCAATCCCAATACGGTGGGCATTTTTGACAAGAACATTTTAAAAATCACGGAGATTGTACACGCCGCCGGAGGCCTTTGTTATTACGACGGAGCCAATCTCAATGCGGTGGTCGGGGTCGTTCGCCCCGGCGACATGGGCTTTGACGTGTGCCATTTAAATCTGCACAAGACCTTCGCCACTCCCCACGGCGGCGGCGGCCCCGGCTCAGGGCCTGTCGGCTGCAAAGCAGCGCTGGCTCCATATCTCCCCGGTCCTGTTGCCGAAGAAAAACACGGGAAATTTAAGTTTGCTGTTCCCCCACGCTCCATTGGCCGGGTCAGAAGCTTTGCGGGTAATTTCGGAGTCATTGTCCGCGCTTTAGCTTATCTGATGACCCTGGGGCAGGAACAGCTTCCTCAGGTTGCGGAAAATGCAGTTCTCAACGCCAATTATATGATGGCGCGGCTTGCCAAAACATATCACATGGCGTATAATGGGCCATGCATGCATGAGTTCGTCATGACGCTGGAACAGCTCCATAAGGATACCGGCGTATCCGCCATGGACATCGCCAAAGGCTTGCTGGACAACGGTATTCATCCTCCCACCATGTATTTCCCTCTGATCGTGCACGAGGCTTTGATGATCGAGCCCACTGAGACGGAAAGCAAGGAAACCATGGACGCGGTGTGTACCGTTCTGGAAACGCTGTATGAGACGGCCAGGACGAATCCCCAGGCCCTGCACGACGCGCCCCTACACACTCCTGTCCGCCGGTTGGATGAGGTAGGAGCCGCCCGCAACCCCATTCTGAGATATATAAACAAGTAAAGGAGCTGTCCCGCAATGATTCAGGAAACCATGGAATTCATTTCCCAGGCCGATCCCGAGGTAGGCGCTTCTATCCGGGAGGAATTCGCCCGTGAGCGCCGCAACATCGAACTGATCGCCAGTGAAAACATTGTCAGCGAAGCCGTGATGCTGGCAATGGGCACCTGCCTGACCAACAAGTATGCGGAAGGATATCCCGGCAAGCGGTATTATGGCGGCTGCTACGCTGTGGACGTGACAGAAGAGATCGCCCGCAAGCGTGCCTGTGAGCTGTTCGGCTGCAACTTCGCCAATGTACAGCCCCACTCCGGTGCCAATGCGAATCTGGGCGCTTTTTTTGCTCTGGTGAAGCCGGGCGATACCGTGCTGGGCATGAATCTGGCCCATGGCGGCCATCTGTCTCACGGCAGTCCCGTCAATATTTCCGGTAAATATTTCAATGTTGTTCCCTACGGTCTGAATGATGAGACGGAGACCATCGATTATGACCAGCTGATGAAAACGGCACAGGAATGCAAGCCTAAGCTGATCATTGCGGGTGCTTCCGCCTATCCCCGGATGATCGATTTCAAAAAATTCCGGGAAGTGGCCGACGCCGTGGGCGCATATCTGATGGTAGACATGGCGCATATCGCCGGTCTCGTGGCTGCAGGCGTACACCCCTCCCCCATTCCCTATGCCGATGTTGTGACCACCACCACACACAAGACTCTCCGCGGTCCCCGTGGCGGCATGATTCTTTGCAACGATGAAGAGATTTACAAGAAGATCAACTCCGCTATCTTCCCCGGCACGCAGGGCGGCCCGCTCATGCATATCATTGCCGCTAAGGCCGTATGTCTGGGTGAGGCACTGAAACCTGAATTCAAAACCTATCAGCAGCAGGTCGTGAAAAACGCCGCCGCACTGGCCGAGGGCTTGAAGGCCGAAGGCTTCCGTCTTGTCTCCGACGGAACTGACAACCATCTGATGCTGGTGGATGTGCGCAATTTCAGCATCACCGGCAAGGAATTTGAACACCGGCTGGACGATGTCTGCATCACCGTCAACAAAAATGCTATCCCCAACGATCCGGAGAAGCCCTTTGTCACCTCCGGCATCCGGGTCGGAACTCCCGCTTCCACTTCCCGCGGCTTCAAAGAGCCCGAGATGACCATGATCGCCAAGTGGATGGGCCAGGTGGCCAGAGACTTCGACGGCAGTGCCGAGTCGGTACGTGCAGAGGTCAACGCTCTGTGTGGTCAATTCCCCATTTATCAATAAAGAATAAAAAGCACTCCTGGAATAGAAATTCCAGGAGTGCTTTTTACACAATGAAATCTGTGGGCAGCTCCACTGATCCGAAATTGCTTTCTTTTCTATCCAGCGTTAAAATGTTCCATCCTTGCGAAGCTTATTCTAAAATCTCCTATTTCGATTATCCAGAACGGCCTGCCCAGATCATGCAGCTTCCTGTCAATTTTTAAACCCCACGCCCAGCATGTTCCCTGCCGCAAGGTGTTTCTGGTTCCTTCAGCGCTTCTTTCAGCTTTTCCAGCGCCCTCTTTTCAATGCGCGATACATAGGATCTTGAAATGCCAAACGACCCAGCTACCTCACGCTGTGTCAGCGGTACAGTCCCACCCAGGCCATAACGCAGCCGAACAATCTCTGCTTCCCTGGATGTCAGCTTTTCCTGTACCAGCCGCCGTACCCGCAAGGCACTATCTCTGTCATGGATATCATCTAGCATGGT
>QKDF01000154.1 GCA_003245395.1 Clostridia bacterium | reverse complement strand
AAGGACAGCGTAAAATGCGCAGATTCGACGGATTTTTCAGGCTGCCCAGGGTAAAATGACTGCAAAAACAGACATTCCAAAAAATATTTCAAATTTTATGAAAAACAGAGAAAAACCCTCTTGACATCAGGAGGGTTTTCTTATATCATAGTTAAGTCCGCGACAGAGGCTCTATGCCCGGAAGCGCGGAAACTGCGATGAACCGAGAGATTGCGGCTTTGCCGGTAACTTTCGGGGAGTATGTCCGATCATCGGGCGGCTGAGAAGGAATCTATACGTTGCGTAGATCGCTGCGCCATGTCTGGGTACCGGCCGTATTGCGCCGGTATTTTTCATGAGTCGGAATGATACGCACGGTTAAGCGTATAGAAAAACTTCCCGCCGTACACAGTTTTCGGAACCAAAACAAAACTATGTACGAAATCAGGAGGAAACAGCCATGGCACAGAAACAAATGATCCGCATTCGTCTCAAGGCCTATGATCATCAGATCATCGACCAGAGCGCAGAGAAGATCGTCGAGACCGCCAAGCGCAGCGGCGCTGAGGTTTCCGGACCCATCCCTCTGCCCACCAAGAAGGAAGTCGTCACCATCCTGCGGGCCGTGCACAAGTACAAGGACAGCCGCGAGCAGTTCGAACGCCGCACCCACAAGAGACTGATCGACATCACCAAGTCCACCCCCAAGACGGTCGAGGCCCTGATGGCTCTCGAACTGCCCGCCGGCGTGGAAATCGAGATCAAGCTCTAAGGCTGTCTCGCTCTGCATTTTTTTAAAACGTTGCTCACCCAAGCCCGTCGACTTGCGAGACGGGCGGGTCAAGTCGGCAGAGCAATGCGGCTGAGCCGTATCTAAGTCGACCAATAACCTTTAAGGAGGAACATACATGAAAGCAATCATCGGCAAAAAGGTCGGTATGTCTCAGATTTTTGATGAGAACGGCCGCGTGATCCCCGTCACCGTGATCGAAGCCGGTCCCTGTGTCGTTACCCAGAAGAAGACGACGGAGAAGGACGGATACGCTTCCGTTCAGCTGGGCTATGAGGATGTGGCGGAGAAGAAGCTCTCCAAGCCCGAGATGGGCCATCTGAACAAGGCCGGCGTATCTCCCAAGAAGCACCTGCGTGAGTTCAATCTGGACAATGGTGCCGAACTGAACATCGGCGACGTTGTCAAGGCCGATACCTTCCAGGCTGGCGACTTTGTGGACGTGACCGGCATCAGCAAGGGCCACGGCTACCAGGGCGTTATCAAGCGCTGGGGCGCACAGCGTACTCCCACCAGCCACGGCGGCGGCCCTGTGCATCGCCATGCCGGTTCCATGGGCGCCAACAGCGATCCGTCCAAGATTTTCAAGGGCAAGATCGGTGCCGGCCACATGGGCGTCGACCAGGTTACCGTGCAGAATCTGAGCGTTGTGAAGGTTGACCCCGAACTGAACATGCTGGTTGTCTGCGGCGCCATCCCCGGCCCCAAGGGCAGCCTGGTTACCGTTAAGACCACGGTCAAGACCCACCGTGTCAAGAACATCGCTGCCAACGTCAGCAGCAACCCGCAGAAGGCTTCCGGCCGCAATCCGCAGAAGGCTTCCGCGCGCAAAAAGTAAGAAAGGGGTGCTAAATTATGCCTAACGTTGAAGTTTTGAATATGTCCGGCAGCAAAGTCGGCGAAGTGACCCTCAGCGACGCCATCTTCGGCATCGAGCCTAACCAGGCCGTCGTTCACGAGGCTGTGAAGAACCACCTTGCAAACTGCAGACAGGGCACGCAGAGCGCCCTGACCCGCGCCGAGGTTTCCGGCGGCGGCAGAAAGCCCTGGCGCCAGAAGGGCACCGGCCATGCCCGTCAGGGCAGCACCCGGTCTCCCCAGTGGACCCACGGCGGCATCGTGTTTGCCCCGAAGCCCCGGGATTATTCCTATGTGCTCAACAAGAAGGTCAAGCGTCTGGCGCTCAAGTCCGCCCTGTCCGCCAAGGTGGCGGAGGGTAGCCTGATCGTGGTGAATTCCATCAAGCTGGACGCCATCAAGACCGCTGACTTCCGCAAGTTCCTTTCCGCCGTGAAGGCCAACAGCAAGTCTGTTGTGATCCTGCCGGAGAAGGACGACGTTGTGGTCAAGAGCGCCCGGAACATCCCCGGCGTGGCTACCACCACCGCTACCATCCTGAATGTCTATGACATTCTCAACGCTAAGAACCTGGTCATCGATCAGGCTGCGCTCGCCAAAATCGAGGAGGTGTTCGCATAATGGCTACCGTATACGACATCATCGTCCGCCCGGTGATCACCGAGCGTTCCATGGCCAGTGCCGCCGACAAGAAGTACGTCTTCGAGGTTGCGCGCGACGCGGGCAAGATTGAAGTGAAAAAGGCCGTCGAAGAGATTTTCGGTGTTAAGGTCAAGAGCGTCAATACGCTGACCGTTCTCGGTAAGGGAAAGCGCATGGGCGGCGGCCGTCCCGGCACCACGAAGACCTGGAAAAAGGCCTACGTTCAGCTGACCGAGGATTCCAAAGCCATCGAGTTCTTCGAGGGCATGGTCTAAGACCGGAACCGAAAATACTGAAGGAGTGTTAAGCGATGTCTATTAAAACTTTTAAGCCGACGACGCCTTCCAGAAGACAAATGACGGTCTCCGGGTTCGACGGCATCGATAAGAAGGCAAAGCCGGAGCCCAGCCTCACGGAGTCTCTGAAGAAGTCCTCCGGTCGCAACAGCTACGGCCGTATCACCGTCCGCCACCGCGGCGGCGGAAATAAGCGCAAGTATCGCGTCATCGATTTCAAGCGCGACAAGCTGGATATGTTCGCAACGGTCCTGCGTCTGGAGTATGATCCCAACCGCAGCGCCAATATCGCCCTGATCCAGTATGAGGACGGCGAACTGCGTTATATCCTGGCTCCCGTCGGCCTGAAGGCCGGCGACAAGGTGGAAGCGGGTCCCAAGGCCGATATCAAGCCGGGCAATGCTCTGCCTCTGGCCAACATCCCCGTGGGTACCGTGATCCACAACATCGAGCTGCATCCCGGCAACGGCGCCCAGCTGGTGCGTTCCGCCGGTACTGCTGCCCAGCTGATGGCGAAGGAGGGCGAAGACGCCCAGATCCGTATGCCCTCCGGCGAAGTGCGCATCGTCCGCATCAACTGCATTGCCACAATCGGCCAGGTGGGCAATGTGGAGCATGAAAACATCAACATCGGCAAGGCCGGCCGCAAGCGTCATATGGGTTGGCGTCCCACGGTTCGTGGCTCCGTCATGAACCCCAACGACCATCCCCACGGCGGCGGCGAGGGCCGCGCGCCCGTCGGCCGTCCCGGCCCTGTAACTCCCTGGGGTAAGCCCGCCATGGGCTACAAGACCCGCAAGGGCAAGAACCCGACGAGCAAGTTCATTGTCAAGCGTCGGAATGAGAAGTAAGGAGGCAAGCAGACTATGAGCAGATCCATCAAAAAAGGCCCGTACGTTGCCCCGGAGCTTCTCAAGCGGGTCGAGGAAATGAACAAGAAGAACGAAAAGCAGGTGCTGAAGACCTGGAGCCGCAGCTCCACCATCTTCCCCGCTTTCGTCGGTCATACCATCGCCGTCCACGACGGCCGCAAGCATGTGCCCGTCTACATCCAGGAGGATATGGTCGGCCACAAGCTGGGCGAATTCGCCCCCACCCGTACCTTCCGCGGTCATACGAAGGATAAATAAGTAGGAGGATGCGAAATATGGAAAACAAAGAAGCCAAAGCCTATCTGCGCTATGTCCGCATCGCTCCCCGCAAGGTTCAGATCGTGTGCGATCTGATCCGCGGCAAGGATGTGGGCACCGCGATGGCGATTCTGATGCAGACCCCCAAGTCTGCGTCCGAGCCGCTGATCAAGCTGCTTAAGAGCGCCGCTGCAAACGCGGAGAACAATTTCGGCATGGACCCCGCTAAGCTGTACGTGTCCGAAGTGTTTGCCACTCCCGGCCCCATCCTCAAGCGGATGATGCCCCGGGCACAGGGCCGCGCTTATCGTATTAATAAAAGAAGCTCTCACGTCACCCTGGCTGTGACGGAAAAGGCATAAGAGGGAGGAGAACAGTTTTATGGGACAGAAAGTTAATCCCCACGGCATGCGCGTGGGCGTCATCAAAGACTGGGATTCCCGTTGGTATGCCAGTGATGAGAAGGTCGGCGACCTGCTGGTCGAGGACCACAAGATCCGTAAGTTTTTGAAGAAGACCCTGTATTCCGCAGGCGTTCCCAAAATTGAGATCGAACGCAGTAACGACATGGTGACCATTTACCTGCACTGCGCACGTCCCGGTGTGGTTATCGGCAAGGGCGGCGAGCAGATCGAGCAGTATCGTCTGGCCGTTGAAAAGCTCATCGGCAAGAAGGTGCGCCTGAACATCGTCGAGGTCAAGAGCCCCGATATGGACGCTCAGCTGGTGGCAGAGAATATTGCCCAGCAGCTGGAGAAGCGTATCTCCTATCGCCGCGCCATGAAGAACTCCATGGCCCGCGCCATGCGCGCCGGTGCCAAGGGCATCAAGACCGGCTGCAATGGCCGTTTGGGCGGCGCTGAAATCGCCCGCAGCGAACATTATCATGAGGGTACCATCCCCCTGCAGACCATCCGTGCCGACATCGACTACGGTTTTGCAGAGGCTGCCACTACCTTTGGCCGTATCGGCGTAAAGGTGTGGATCTACAAGGGAGAGGTTCTTACCCAGACTCTGCGCACCACTCCCCGTACCATGGATACCAGCAAGCCCTATCAGGAGCGTCGTGAGCGCCGTCCCCGTCGGGATGGTGATCGTCGGCCCGGTGGTGGCTTTAACCGCGGCGGCCAAGGCGGCGGCTTTAACCGCGGCGGCCAGGGCGGCGGCTTTAACCGCGGCGGCCAGGGCGGCGGCTTTAACCGTGGTCCCCAGGGCGGCGGCTTCAACCGTGGCCCCCAGGGCGGCGGCTTCAACCGTGGGCCCCAGGGTGGTTTC
>QKDF01000006.1 GCA_003245395.1 Clostridia bacterium | reverse complement strand
TGCCAAAGTGTGTATGGAGACCATTTTCCTGCCCACGCTGGCCGCCATGCGTGCGGAGGGCTGCCCTTTCAAGGGTTGTTTGTACTTCGGCCTGATGCTTACCCCCGACGGTCCGAAGGTCATCGAGTACAACTGCCGCTTCGGCGACCCGGAGACCCAGGTGGTTCTGCCCCTGCTGAAAACCGATCTGCTGACGATCATGCAGGCTGTGGAAAACGAATCGCTGGGCAGTCTGCCTGTGGAGTGGTTTGACGGGGCTGCGGCCTGCGTGGTGTTGGCCTCCGGCGGCTATCCCGGCCATTATGAGACGGGAAAACCCATGCAGCTTCCAGCCGAAACGCCGGACAACGTGACACTCTATCATGCCGGCACGGCTCTGAAAGTGGGGCAGCTGGTCACCTCCGGCGGTCGGGTGCTTGGCGTAGGCGCCGCCGCCGCCACGCTGGAGCAGGCGCTTTGTGATGCCTATGCCGCCGCCGAGACAGTGGAATTTGAAGGAAAATATCTGCGCCGCGACATCGGACAACGGGCCCTTGCCGCCCGGAAAGGATGAAACTATGGTCAGACGCATCTATGTTGAGAAAAAACCATCTCTGCGGCAGGAAGCCGCCGCGGTATGCGGGGAATTGAAGAATCTGCTGGGCATTGCAGGACTGCGTGAGCTGCGCATTCTTAACCGCTATGACACAGAAGGATTGGATCAGGCGGACTTTGAGCGCGCCGCCAGCACGGTATTTTCTGAACCCCAGGTGGATGATATCCTCACCTCTCTGCCCGCCGCGGACAGCGTACTGGCGGTAGAGTCCCTGCCGGGACAGTTCGACCAGCGCGCCGATTCCGCAGCTCAGTGCATCCAGCTGCTCACCGGAGGAGAGCGTCCCGTCGTCCGCGCCGCAAAGGTATATCTCCTTTTCGGCTCACTGGCTGAAGCAGACCTGGACGCAATCCGTCGCTATGTAATCAACCCCGTAGAGGCGCGTGAAGCCTCCCTGGACGAGGTTGCCACGCTCCATGTCGAAGCCGCCGTTCCTCCCGCCGTGGAAACTGTCTCCGGATTCACGGCACTGGACGAAGCTGGTCTGCGGGATCTGCTGGATCGAATGGGGCTGGCTATGGATCTGGACGACCTGAAATTTCTCCAGGCCCATTTCCGGGACGAGGAGAAGCGTGACCCCACGGTGACGGAAATTCGGGTGGTAGACACCTACTGGTCCGATCACTGCCGGCACACCACCTTCTCCACCCACATCGACCAGGTGGAAATTCTGGACCCCCAGGTGGAACGAGCCTATGTCCGGTATCTGGCTGCCCGGAAAGAGGTCTACGGGTCCGAAAAGGCCGCCGAGCGTCCTCAAACCCTGATGGACATTGCCACCATCGGCGCGAAGGTGCTTAAAAAGCGGGGGCTTTTGCAGAATCTGGATCAGAGCGAGGAGATCAACGCCTGCTCCATTCACGTCACTGCTACGGTGGACGGTCAGTCTCAGGACTGGCTGATCATGTTCAAAAACGAGACCCACAACCACCCCACGGAGATCGAGCCCTTCGGCGGTGCAGCCACCTGTATCGGCGGCTGCATCCGCGATCCCCTCTCCGGCCGCGCCTACGTCTATCAGGCCATGCGCCTGACCGGGTGCGGCGATCCCCGTGCGCCCATGAATCAGACCCTCCCCGGAAAGCTGCCCCAGCGCAAGCTGGCCACTACTGCCGCCGCGGGCTATTCCTCCTATGGCAACCAAATCGGCCTTGCCACCGGAGTGGTAAACGAACTGTATCATCCCGGATATATTGCCAAGCACCTGGAAGTCGGCGCCGTGGTGGGCGCAGCCCCTGCGGAAAATGTGGTGCGGGAGCGTCCCGCTCCCGGTGATGCCGTAATTCTGCTGGGTGGGCGTACAGGCCGAGACGGTATCGGCGGCGCCACCGGCTCTTCCAAAAGCCACAACCGGAAGTCTCTGTCCACGATGGCCTCCGAGGTGCAAAAGGGCAACGCGCCCGAGGAGCGCAAAATCCAGCGTCTGTTCCGAGACGGCAGTGTCACCCGCCTGATCAAGCGCTGCAACGACTTCGGCGCGGGCGGCGTGTCGGTGGCCATCGGCGAGCTGGCCGACGGCCTGAACATCAATCTGGATCTGGTCCGCAAAAAGTACGAGGGCTTGGACGGCACAGAACTGGCCATCTCCGAATCTCAGGAGCGAATGGCAGTGGTCGTGGCGCCTGAGCATGCAGACGCCTTTATCGCCGCCGCAAACCGCGAAAATCTGGAGGCATATCAGGTGGCTGTTGTCACCGCGGAGCCCCGGATGGTGATGACCTGGCAGGGCCAGACCATCACCAATCTGAGCCGTGCGTTCCTGGACACCAACGGTGCTGTGAAGCACACTGCCGCCCAGGTTCCCCCCCTGCATCGGGAAGAGCCGATGCTGTCCGAGCCGCGCAGCCTTCGGTCTCTGGCTTCGGGGCTGAACACAGGTCTGCAGCGGGGGCTGGGAGAGCGGTTTGACTCCACCATCGGGGCAGGCAGCGTATTCATGCCCTTTGGAGGCAAATATCAGCGCACGCCTGCTCAGGTAATGGCGGCGCTGCTGCCGGTGGAACCGGGCCGCGAGACGCAGGACTGCTCCGTGATGTCCTGGGGCTGCGGTGTGCTGCGTCCGGACGGAGACAACTGTTTTGTCAGCGCGGCCGCCGCGGTGATGGAATCAGTAGCCAAGCTGGTTGCCGCCGGCTGCGATTACCGGTCCGCCCGGCTGACTTTCCAGGAATACTTTGAAAAGCTGCGGGATGAATCCGCCCGCTGGGGCAAACCGCTGGCCGCTTTGCTGGGGGCGCTGGAAGCGCAGTTGGGTCTGGGAGTCGCCGCCATCGGCGGCAAGGATTCCATGTCCGGCTCCTTCCTGGATCTGGATGTACCCCCCACGCTGATCTCCTTTGCCCTTGCTCCGGACAAGGCCGAAAATCTGATCTCTTCCGAATTTAAGGGAGCATCCCATCCCGTCTATCTGTTCACCCCCGAGCCGGATGGCGAAGATGTGATCCATACCACGGGCTGCCGGACCATGTGGGACGCTTTCTACCGTCTGTGCCGGGCGGGCCGGGTCAAGGCCGCTTGGGCGGTGGGTTCCGGCTCCGCTGCGGAGGGCATCGTAAAAATGTCCTTCGGCAACCGTATTGGCTTTACGGAAGACGGTGAAAGCGGACAGCTGTGGACAACCGTTCCCGGCGCGATCGTTGCAGAGCTGGACGGTCCCGCGGGCTTCGGTACGCTGGTCGGCCATACCGCCGCAGAAGAAACCATCACCGTGGGCGGTGAAACAATCTCCATTGCGGAATTGCTCCATCTGAGTGAGGGCGTTCTGGAACCGGTGTATCCCACCCAGACCGCAAAATCGGAGGAATCCTCCATCTCGCCCCTGCCCTCTTCCGCCGCTGCGCCCTGTGCCGCTCCCCGGATCGGTTCGGCAAAGCCTCGGGTTCTCATTCCCGTCTTCCCGGGTACCAACTGCGAATATGACAGCGCTCGTGCCGCCCAGCGGGCAGGCTTGGAGCCGGAAATTCTGGTACTCAACAACCAGTCCGCCCAGGGTGTGGCCGACTCCGCCGCCCGGTTCGTGACGGCGGTTAAGGACAGCCAGATCATCTTCCTGCCGGGCGGTTTTTCCGGCGGCGACGAACCGGACGGCTCCGGCAAGTTCATCACCGCCTTTTTCCGCAACGGTGCTGTAAAGGACGCCACCCATGAGCTGCTGAAAAGCCGGGACGGTCTGATGCTGGGCATCTGCAACGGTTTTCAGGCTCTGATCAAGCTGGGCCTTGTGCCCTTCGGTGAGATCATGGACACGGACGCCTCCTGCCCCACCCTGACCTATAATGTCATCGGTCGGCATCAGTCCCGCATCGTCCGCACCCGCGTGGTATCGAATCGCTCCCCCTGGCTTGCAAAGTCCGATTTGGAAACGGTCTATTCCGTCCCCATTTCCCACGGCGAAGGCCGATTCCTCTGCGACAAAGCTCTGCTGCGCCGGCTTGCGGAAAACGGCCAGATCGCAACCCAGTATGTGGATCTGTCCGGCACCCCCTCCATGGACATTGAGTGGAATCCCAACGGTTCCGTCTGGGCGGTAGAGGGTATTACCTCTCCCGACGGACGGGTATTCGGCAAAATGGGTCATGCCGAGCGCATCGGCCCTCAGCTGTACCGCAACGTTCCCGGCAGTTATGACCTGCACCTTTTTGACGCAGCTAAGGAGTATTTTTCCCTCTGATGGTTGCTTTTGAAAAAAATTGTGGTATTCTGGGAAAAATGCAACGAAAGACTATGAAATGAGGTGGCCGCATGGCATACTTTTTTAATGAACCCTCCCGCACCTTCAGCGAATACCTGCTGGTTCCCGGTTACTCCTCCGCAGAGTGCATCCCTGCTAACGTCACTTTAAAAACCCCCGTGGTCAAGTTCCGCCGGGGTGAAGAGCCCGCTCTGTCCGCCAACGTCCCCATGGTCTCCGCCGTGATGCAGTCTGTATCCGGCATGGATATGGGCATTGCGCTGGCCAAGGAGGGCGGCGTCGCCTTCATCTTCGTCTCCCAGCCCATCGACCAGCAGGCCGCCATGGTTCGCAAGGTAAAAAACTATAAGGCCGGATTCGTGTACAGCGACTCCAACCTCCGCCCCAGCAGCACGCTGGCCGACGTGCTCGTACTCAAGGAGCGTTCAGGCCACTCCACCATGGCTGTCACCGACGACGGTACCGGCACCGGCAAGCTGCTGGGCCTTGTGACCAGCCGGGATTATCGGGTCAGCCGCATGGACGGCACGGAGAAGGTCGCCGACTTCATGACTCCTATGGACAAGATCATCTATGCCCCCGAGGGTACCAGTCTGAAGGAAGCCAACAACATCATCTGGGATCACAAGCTCAACGCTCTGCCCATCGTGGCTCCCAACGGCAATCTGGTGGCCTTCGTATTCCGCAAGGACTACGATACCCACAAGGATAAC
>QKDF01000283.1 GCA_003245395.1 Clostridia bacterium | reverse complement strand
CTGGTGACAGAGTACGGTAAAGTGAATGTCAAGGGCAAGAGCACCTGGGAGCGGGCCGAGGCCATTATTAATATTGCGCATCCCCAATTCCGGGATGAGTTGGTTGCTGAGGCTGAGAAAATGCATATTTGGCGCAGATCCAATAAGATTTAAACCGGATATATTAGATATGCTCGGTGGGCGGCAGAAGCCGCCCACCGTTTTTTTGCCTATCTTATTTTGATTTTTTTATTGAATTTTAGGAAATACTTGTAAAATCATTCCAAAGCTCGTATACTATATTTGGGAAATTGTAAAATTTTTATATTAAATTGTTCATTACAGCAGATGAAAGGAGTAAGATATGTTCAGCATCGGAGATATGGTAGTCCACCCTATGCATGGCGCAGGAATCATCAACGCCATTGTGCGGCAAAGAATCGGAAATAGTGATCAGGATTACTATGTCTTCAAGATGTCGGTGGGTGGCTTGCTCCTGAAAATCCCTACCGCAAACAGTCAGATTATTGGACTGCGGGCTGTGGAAGACACGCAGACGGTGGAACAGGTTCTCGACGCGATTCCATCATTGGAAATCGAAGATACCGCAAACTGGAACAAGCGGTATCGGGAGAATATGATGCGTCTAAAGAGCGGAGACCTTTATGAGGTCGCCCGCGTGATAAAATGCCTGATGCATCGAGACCTTGAGCGCGGGCTGTCCACCGGAGAGCGGAAAATGCTTCATAATGCAAAGCAGATTTTAATTTCCGAAGTGGTGTTGATCGAGTCTGCGGATTATACCAAGGTGGAGGAACGGCTGGATCAGGCGATGCTGCAGGACATCAATAAAAGCTGAGAGGAAACCAATATGGTTCGTTTTTTACGTAAGTTCCGTGCTGCGCAAAAACCGCGGTGTACGGCTCTGGTGGCTGCTGCAGGCAGTTCATCCCGGATGGGTGGAGTGAATAAGCTGCTGGAGACCATTGATGGCGTTCCGGTACTTGTCCGTACTCTGCAATCGCTGCAAATGGCGCAAAGTGTGGATGCAATTGTGATTGCCGCCCGAGAAGAGGACATCATTCCCGTTTCGGATTTGTGCCGTACATACGGGATTTTTAAATGTACAAAGGTAATTCGAGGCGGACAGTCGCGGGAACATTCCGTCCTTTTGGCAGCTTTGGAGGCCGATTCCGATACGGAGCTGTTTGCGGTGCAGGATGGTGCCCGCCCGTTGGTGACGCCGGAACTGATTGATCGGGTTGTGGACAAAGCTGCCCGCTGCTCTGCGGCGGCACCTGCGATACCTGTGAAGGATACAATTAAAATTGCCAGGGACGGTGAGGTGGAACGGACGCTGGACCGCAGCACCCTAATGGCGGTACAGACTCCGCAGGTATTTGCCGCGGATCTGCTCAAGGCCGCCCTGCAGTCTGCGCTGGAGGCCAATGTAGAACTGACTGATGATTGTTCCGCCGTAGAGCGGCTGGGTAAGATCGTATACTTGATTGAAGGTGACCCGGAGAATATCAAGATTACCACTCCTGTCGATTTAGTGGTGGCACAGGCGATTTTGCTGGCGAGAGAGGGTTTTGCATGACGGGACTTCGGATCGGACAGGGATATGATGTCCATCGCCTGGTACCCAGGCGCAGGCTGATCCTGGGCGGTGTGGATATTCCGTGGGATCGGGGATTGCTGGGTCATTCTGATGCGGATGTACTGACACATGCCGTCATGGATGCGCTGGCGGGCGCTGGAAATTTGGGTGACATCGGAAAGCTGTTTCCGGATACAGACACACGCTATGCGGGGGCTGACAGTATTGAGCTTCTGCGGCAGGTGGGCATGCTCCTGGCGGAAAAAGGGTTTCGGGTGGTCAATGTGGATGCAACACTGATTGCACAAGCGCCGAAGGTGGGGCCGTACAAAGCACAGATGGCCCAAAATTTGGCTGCAGCCCTTGGAATTGACGCTGAGTACGTCAGTGTCAAAGCGACTACAGAAGAAGGCCTTGGCTTTACGGGAGATGGATCTGGCATGGCCGCACAGGCGATCGCTCTGCTGGAAAAATGAAAAGAAATCTGAACGGCGGACCCGCTTTGCGGGTCTGCTTTTTTCACGCTCGGAGTGGTGATGCATACGCTGTTAAGAGAGGAGGAGTGTCCGTGGAGCAATATTTGATGATCACGCGTTCCCTGACGTATGCCCAGAGGATGGAGAAAACCCTATCCAGAGCGGGTATCCGGACACGTATTTTCCGTGCACCCAAAGAATTGACCGATCGGGGCTGCGCTTATGCCGTACAGGTTTCCCATGCAAATCTGAATACGGTATTGACCATGTTGAACGGGGCCGGCTTAGGCCCTTTGAAAATATATTTAATCCGGTCCGGCAGTTATATTGAGCTGTCAAACCGATAAAATTCAGGAATAGGCAGGGAGGATCATTATGATTTATCTGGACAGTGCGGCCACCAGTTTCCAAAAGCCCGAAGCAGTCAGTCTGGCGATGGAAAAGGCCCTGCAAAGCATGAGTTCTCCTGGCCGCGGCGGATATCCCGAGGCAATGCGTGCTGCGGATACATTGTTTGAATGCCGCAGTGAACTTGCCGAACTGTTTGGCGCGGAAAATCCCGAACAGGTTGTTTTCACCATGAATGCGACCCATGCTTTGAACATTGCAATTAAGAGTTTAGTTCAGCCCGGTGGACGGGTAGTTATTTCCGGATATGAGCACAATGCGGTGACACGACCACTCGCGGCAATTAAAGGAGTAAAGACAGTCGTTGCAGCGGGGCCTTTGTTCCAGCCCAATATGGTTGTGCAGGCGTTTGACCGGTGCATTACCCCGGAGACCAGCGCGGTCATCTGCAACCATGTGTCAAATGTGTTCGGTTTTGTTCAGCCTGTGGAGGCAGTCGGGAAGCTCTGTCGGGAGAGAGGGATACCATTTATCGTAGATGCTTCCCAGTCTGCTGGAATGATGCCACTGGATATCAGCGTATTGGGTGCGGCGTTCATCGCCATGCCGGGTCACAAAGGTCTTTATGGTCCGCAGGGGACAGGTGTGCTGATCTGCGGAGGGAGTATGGTAGCCCCATTGATGGAGGGCGGAACCGGCAGCGTTTCCATACAGCAGGAGATGCCGGATTTTTTGCCCGACCGTCTGGAGGCTGGCACACACAATATGCCGGGAATTTCCGGCCTTCTGGAGGGCGTACGCTTTGTCCGTAAGAATGGGTCTGAGGAGATTTGTCAGCGGGAGCGGCAACTGGCTCTTCGGGCGTCGGAAGGGCTGCGCAGGATTCCAGGAGTGGTGGTCTGTGGTCGAAGGGATCTATATGCTCAGACCGGTGTGCTCTCGTTCCTTCCTGAAATTATGGATGTGGAGGAGATGGGCAGTGAACTCTCGGACCGGAGTATTGCGGTGCGAGCTGGAATTCATTGTGCCCCGCTGGCGCATACCACCGCCGGTACACTGGAAACCGGCACCGTGCGGATTAGTTTTTCTTGTTTCAACACAAAGGACGAAGTGGATACATTCCTGAACGCTGTAGACCAGATTCTTTCAAAAAAGCGCCGCTGATTTGCGGCTTTGAAAACCCCTGCCGCCTGCTTGTGTGCGGCAGGGGTTTGGCATTGTCACAGAAGAAACTCTGATATGGTAAACTATCTATGAACTTTTGCCCGGATTGCCTTGCATTTTTTCGGTAATTTTTATATAATACCAGTATTCATGACCTGGAAGGACGTTGATGAGAATGAGCGCAAGGCTCACAGTCCTGCTTGGGGATGCGGCCCGGTATCTGATGACCGTCAAGATCACGGATATTCTCGACATCCTGATAATGGCATTTGTTACCTACAAGCTACTGAACTTCGTAAAAACATCCCGGGCAGCCAATTTGCTTAAGGGCGTATTCGTCTTTTTGGTGATGCTTTGGCTGTCCACCATCTTCCATCTCAACGGCATCAACTATATTTTGGGCCGCATGATGGAATGGGGCGTTCTGGCGCTGATTATCCTATTCCAGCCGGAGATCCGCCGGATGCTGGAACAGGTGGGAAGCCGTCGCTTCGCTCAGATTTTTACCAGGGGCGAAGCGGAAGGTGCACTGGAACGCATGATCGGGCAGACCGTTCTGGCCTGCACGGAAATGTCAAAGACCCGGACGGGTGTTTTGATTGTGTTTGAACGGGAAATCTTATTGGACGATATGGTGCGGAGCGGAACTGTACTGGATGCGTCTGTTTCCAGTGAGCTCCTCAAAAACATTTTCTTCGTGAAGGCGCCTATGCATGACGGCGCCGTTATTGTACGTAATGGGCGGATTCTTGGCGCGGGATGTATGTTGCCGCTGTCCAAAAATGTGAATCTCTCCAGGGAACTCGGAATGCGCCATCGAGCTGGTATTGGTATGAGTGAAAATTCCGATGCTGTTGTGGTGATTGTCTCGGAGGAAACAGGATCGATCTCCGTAGCCATTGGTGGTATGCTCAAGCGCCATCTGATGCCCGAAACCCTGGAGAATATCTTGCGAAATGAACTTCTGCCCCAGGAAGTGGAACCGACAAGACACCATTGGTTCAGTTTGCCGGCTCTGCTGCGTTTCCGAAAGGATGGAGGCGAGGATGACAATGGAAAATAAAAAGAAGAATGGCCGTCAGGCGCTTCTCATTGTCGTTTCCTTTTTGGTAGCCTGTGTGATCTGGCTGTATGTGGACAGCATTAACGGTACCGAGAGCATTGTCACCATCAGTGACATTCCTATTGAATACATAGGAGAAGATACTACGCTGGCAGACCGCGGATTGATGCTTCTGCCAGACAGCGACCAGACCGTCACGCTGGAGCTGCGCGCTCTGCGGCGGGTTGTGTCCAAGCTGGACCCGGACAAAATCCGCGTTCAGGCGGATTTGTCAAATATCACTGCGACTGGAGCACAGACGATAAACTACCGAATCTTTTATCCCAGCACGGTTTCCTCCAATAACGTCACGGTAGTCCGTGCCAGTTCGTATACCGTGCGCGTGGATATTGGTGAGCTATACAGCAGAGACGTGGATATC
>QKDF01000221.1 GCA_003245395.1 Clostridia bacterium | reverse complement strand
AGCTGGGGGTAAAAGACTCGCCTTTGAGCACTCCAACCTCTCCTTTTTCGTTCATGCTGTCAATGATAACCACTATTATATACATAACTTTATATTTGTCAACTTTGTTTTCACATTATATCTATATGTTTCAGTTTACAATGTTCAGTGCATTTATGTTTTGCTGGTTTAACATCTTTTAAGTTTTACAGTTGTGAGAGGGTTTCGCAGATGAGTAGAGAAGAAATCGCAGTGGCTCTCGCGTTTGGTAGCCCCCAACACTCCGTTTGTACAAACCCATATGCATCAGTGCGGTCATTGTGTCGGATTCTATGATTCTGCATCTGATTAACCAACTCCGGATGGGGCCTGAATAAGAAAACTACGCAGCCATTGCGGCTGCGTAGTTTTTCTATATCCATAGCGTCAAACAAAACTTGTGGAATGCGTCCGATTCAACCATCATGGCCCGACCCCGCTGGCAGGCAGTCAAAGGAACGCTTTGCATTCGCCCTTCGAATAGTCATCGAAGCACGCGGTTATTTCTCAAGAAAGCTCCAGTGTCTTTTCAGAAAGCTCTTCAGGCCGGACAGTTTTTTCGAGGGGGTTCTCTCTGCTGCACGCGTAGCCTCATCCATGAAATACTGCTGGCAATCCAAAGCGGCCCCCTGGGACTCCACAACCCGGTCGTAATCGCCATCGGGTAAAAGCGTCCTGGCCTTGACACTGTCGGAGAGTTGGGTTCGCAGGACATGCAGAACACGGCGTTTGAGTTCCATGTCCAGAACCGGGCACGCAATTTCAACCCGCCGCTCCGTATTTCGCGTCATCAGATCGGCAGATGACAAATAGACCTGCGCCTGCTCTCCCGCGCCGAACGTATACACCCGCGCGTGCTCAAGGAAGCGTCCGACTACGCTGGTAACAAAAACATTTTCCGTCAGGGATGGAATCCCCGGCAGAATGCAGCAAATTCCCCGGATAATCAAAATCACCTGGACTCCCGCCGCAGAAGCCGCCTGCAGACTGTCGATGATCTCCCGGTCAGTCAGTGAGTTCATTTTAAACAGCAGCTGTGCCGGTTTCCCTGCGAGGGCCTTTTGAACCTCCGCACGAATCAACTCCAGCAGGCGGCGCTTAAACCCGTCCGGCGCAACCAGAAGTGCCTGGTACTCTCCATTCAGATTCGCAATGGACATGTTTTTGAAAAACAAGACCGCATCCTGTCCAATTTCCCCGTTGGCGGTCATCAGGCTAAAATCGGAGTAGAGCTTGGACGTTTTCTCGCTGTAATTGCCGGTTCCAATCTGTGTAATATACTGCAGTTTGTTCTTCTCCCGCCTGGTAATCAGGCAAATCTTGGAGTGGACTTTGATTCCTTCAAACCCGTATAAGATCCGGCAGCCGGCCTCTTCCAGCCGTTCCGCCCACTGAATGTTGTTTTGCTCATCAAATCGGGCGCGAAGCTCCATCAGTACCGTGACGGCCTTCCCTCTCTCCGCCGCCTCAATTAAATAGGCGGCAAGGCGGGAATTTTTATCGATCCGGTACAGCGTGATTTGAATAGAGAGCACCGCTGGATCTTCCGAAGCCTCTTTGACCATCCGGAGAAATGGCTCCATACTTTCATAGGGATAGTACAGCAGAATGTCTTTTCTGGCCACCTGCCTGAGCACGCTTTCCTCTTTATCCACCGTGCTTGATTGCTGCGGCTGAAAAGGCGGATAGGCCAAAGCGGCCTTTTGTTCTTCGGGCAGTTTTGATTCCAGATCATACGCATAGGAGATCTCCATGGGAGCCGCGGTCCGATATACCTGCTCCTTTCTCAGTCCGATCGCCTTATGCAGATACTCCTGAAATTCATTGCTGAGCTTATGTCCCACTTCCAGCCGCACCGGCGCCAATCGGGCGCGCTGCTTCAGGACCTTTTTCATGCGCAGGCGGAAATCCTCCTCCAGCTCATATGCCTCGTCATCCGGATTTACATCCGCGTTCCGTGTTACGCACAAGATGGTTTTTTCCCGGATTTTGTAGATGTCAAACAGCTTTTCGGCATAGGCCCAGATCAAATTTTCCAGCAGCACATACCGCATCTTTCCATCCGGCAAAAAAATCAGACGCGGCACAGATTTGGGGACAGGAATCAGTCCAAAGCGTGTGGTTTCCTTGGAATTCAGCATCACAAACACATAAAGCGCTTTATTTTCCAGATGCGGAAAAGGATGATGCCCGTCAATGATCTGCGGAGACAGTACCGGCTGCACATATGACTCGAAATACTTCTGGACGAACTTTTTCTCGTGTTCTTTCAACTCCCCCATGGAGAGGTTGTAGATCTCATTTTTTCTCAGCTGTTCCCGCAGGCGCAGATAAACCCGATCCCGCATGACATTAAGACGGCGAACCGCCTCGTAGACAGCCGCAAGCTGTTCCTGCACCGTCATCCCGGACTTATTGTCAATATGCGTTTCATGAAGCAGTGACAAATCGTACAGGCTTCCCACGCGGATCATAAAAAATTCGTCCAGGTTGCTGGTAAAAATGGAGAAGAATTTTAGGCGCTCAAACAACGGCACCGTGGGATCATTGGCTTCCTCCAAAATACGCTCATTGAACTTGAGCCAGGAAAGCTCCCGGTTCTGCGTAAAATCAGTGTTGTACGAAGCTCTTTCCGTCATTGAGGCGCCCCTTTCAGCACCCGGTCATACAGATAGCCCTCCCGGACGCCAAGACTGCTTACAATCATCCGGCTGCTGCCGCAGTATTTCGCCACAGCCTTGAGGACAATCAGTCCCGGAATCAGGGTGGGAACACGGTCCGGGTCTGTCTGAAGAATTGTCTTGAGTGCAAACCGATCTGATTTTTTAAGCATTTGCAGAATCTGTCGAAGATTCTCATAAGAAAACTCATGGTTGCTCTGGGGCTGATTAAACAGCAGATTGTTTACCTTCAGCGCCGTGCGAATGGTTCCCCCCACTCCGTAGAGGGTATCGGAACCAGCGCCGCAGAGATTGAGTGCACTTTTCAGCCTGTCCTGCACATCCCGGCGGATTTCCCTGCACTCCTCCCGGCTGGGGAAGAAATCTCCGACATAGTTCAGATACAGGTTCAGGCAGCCCACCGGCAGGCTGGTGGCGGATACAATCAGCCCGCTTTGAAACTCTACAGTCTCGGTGCTGCCGCCCCCGATATCTGCCAGAACTCCATCTGTGATGGGTGCCGCACGATTGGCACCCACAAAGTCCAGCCGCGCCTCTTCCTCTCCCGTCAGGACATCCACGGCAATTCCTGTCTGTTCGCGGATAAAAGATACCGCCTCCTGCGTGTTATCAATATTGCGGAGAGACGCAGTGGCAAAAACAAAAAAATTCTCGATGCCAAAGTTTTCAAGAATGACCTGAAATTCCTGCAAAACCTCGCAGGCTTTTTCCATTCCCCTCTGGGACAGAGCCCCCTTTTTTACATAAGCCGAAAGTTCAGCAGTTGCTTTTTTATGAATCAGAAGTTTCACCTCCTGATTTTCCACACGGTAAATCGACATCCGAATGGTATTGGCGCCCATATCAATAATTCCACAGATCATAGTTGATACCCTTGTCCCACGGCGGCATTTCTGTGTCCTGCTCCACCGTGATAAGCCGCCTTCCCGGCAGACAGCATGCCGAATTTACCAAGTGATTGTCTCACACCTAAAATATCCGATGTAACCATATTACCGGGCTTTTGTAAATTAAGGTAGCATGGTTTTTTCAAATTTATGTAAAATATGAGTTTTTTCGACCAAATATGCCTGTCAAAACAAAAAGCTGTCCATACGGGCAGCATAACAGAAGCATATCAGCAAAAGGGGCATCTCCTCTTCATAAAACTGGCTGAAAGGAGATCGCGGTCTTCCTCCGGGGCGCAGGCCGCGGTGAAACCGCTCCGTATATACATAGAAGAAAAAATCCATATAAAAGCGACAAAGAATCCCCATCAGCAGGGATACCATGCAGCCGTTCCATTCAGATTTGGATCACGGTATCAGAAACCGGATCAGCCGCTGTATCGCAGAAAATGCGGCGGCACTCCGCTTTCATCATCCTTTTACTTTATAGTCATGGTAAGGCATCTGCACTTTCATGAAAGCATCGTAAAGGCTGTGTTTTCGCTCTAAGGCGCCGGATAAAGCGTCTTTTTACAGACTCTTAACCGGATTGTGGTCGTTACTTTTACAATCTGTGGTTTATTATGAAAGAGTCCTCAGGCGAAACAGACCGTAAGAAAATAAAGGAGAAATGATTTCATGAAAAAGATCTTGAACCTTGCGCTGGCCACGGCGCTGGTTATGGCACTGCTGGCCGGCTGCGGCAGCGAGAGTGCAACCACCCCGGCTGCCAGTTCTGCCGCCGGAACTTCCTCTTCCGCTTCCACTCCCACTGAACAGACCAGCTCTGTCACCGGCACTGTTACCGCTTCCGGTTCTTCCGCTCTGCTGCCCCTCGCTCAGGCGGGCGCCGACGCTTTCAGCAAAGAGAATCCCGATTGCTCCGTCACCGTAAACGGCGGTGGTTCCGGCACCGGCCTGAAGCAGGTTGCCGACGGTTCTGTTGATATCGGCAACTCCGATGTGTTTGCCGAGCAGAAGCTGGACGCCTCTGTTGCCGCCGGTCTGGTGGATCATCAGGTCTGCACCATCACCATGGCTCCTATCGTCAACAAGGATCTGGGTGTTACCAATCTGACCAAGCAGCAGCTGATCGACATTTTCACCGCCAAGACCACCAACTGGAAGGACGTGGGCGGCCCCGATCTGGAAATCCTGCTGGTAACTCGTCCCACCTCCTCCGGCACCCGCGCTCTGTTCAAGACCTGGGCTCTGGATGGTGCTGAGGAAGCTTCCAACCAGTCTCTGGAAACCGATGACTCCGGCACGCTGCTGCAGACCGTTCAGCAGAACAAGGGCGCTATCGGCTACGTGGCACTGTCCTACCTGGTCAACAACAGCGATGTTCAGTCCGTCTCTATCGACGGTGTGGCTCCCACTCTGGAGAACACCTACAACGGTACATATCTGGTCTGGGGCTTCGAGCATATGTACACCAAGGGCGAAGGCTCCGACGCCGCTCAGGCTTTCATCAAGTTCATGATGAGCGATGACTTTGCCCCCAGCATCGAAGCCATGGGCTACGGTGCTTCTTCCAAGATGAGCACGCAGGCGGTTAGCACCCACAACAAATAAGTCTAAAAATCACAAAGGAGAAACAGCCGGGCAGAGTGGTTATTTCTGCCCGGCTTCTCCGCACAGGAGGCGAGAACGCTATGTTGGATTCAAAGTCTCTCGGGACAGTGAAAAAAAGCATTCCCGAAAGGCGGCTTTTTTACAAAGAATACATGGGACGCAGTATTGTCACAATCTGCGGCCTTTTTATGATTGCCCTGACCGTTTCCATCGGCGCATTTCTGATCTATAAAGGAACCGGGACATTTACGCGGTACGGCCACAGCGTATTTGAGTTTCTCTTTTCCGCCGAATGGTCCCCCATGGACAGTGGGACGCAGAGCGGCGGAGGCGTTGGCGCGGCCATTTACATCTTTGGCTCTCTCCTCACATGTGGGATTGCGCTTGCCATTGCCGCGCCGTTCAGTCTGGCTGCAGCTATTTTCATCACGGAGATCTCCCCCAAGCTGGGTGCGCGCCTGATTCAGCCAGCAGTGGAAATCTTTGTGGGAATCCCGTCCGTCGTCTATGGCTGGGTTGGCCTGACGGTGCTGGTTCCGTTTATCCGGGACACCTTTCACGCCCCCATGGGCGGATACTCCGTACTGGCCGCCTCCATTGTGCTAGCCGTCATGATCTTTCCAACCATTACAACCGTTGCCGCGGATTCCATCCGCTGCGTGCCCGTAATGTACCGCGAGGCCGCTTATGGACTGGGCTCCACCCGCTGGCAGACGATTTACAGGGTGACGATTCCTGCCGCTGCTCCCGGGATTATCACAGGAATCGTTCTGGGGCTCTCCCGGGCATTTGGTGAAGCCCTGGCCGTCGCCATGGTCATCGGAAAAACCAGGGCTTTCCCTGCCGGGCTGCTGTACCCGACGAATAATCTGACTGCGGCAATTGCAGCCGACATGGGCAATTCTGCAGACGGCGGCGAGCACAACCTTGCCCTGTGGTCGATGGCGCTACTGCTGTTTTTGATCTCCATGCTGTTTATCATGGTCATTCATATGGTCAGTAAAAAACAGGAGGGTGTATGCGAATGAACACGAAAACAATGACCAGGCATTCGCTGCGTGCCAGGAGAATGGACCGCATCATGACCGGCGTCTTTTATAGCGTGGGAGGATTTTTCCTGCTCCTTTTGCTGGTATTGGCCGGATATATCATGATCAAGGGCTTTTCTGATTTGCAGCCGGAGCTGTTGTCTTTCAATAAAAACGGAATTGGAAACCAGTTTTTCAACACGATCTATCTGGTGTTTCTCTCCCTGCTGATCAGTGTGCCCATCGGCATCGCAGCCGGCATTTATATGGCGGAATATGCCCGCCCCGGCAAGACAACACGGTTCTTGCGGGTTTCCATAGAGGCTCTGTCTTCCCTGCCCTCCATTGTGGTGGGTCTGTTCGGGTATTTGGTGTTCATTTTGCTGACTGGTGCAAAGTGGAATCTGATGGCAGGTGCCCAAGCAGTTTCAATTCTCAGCCTCCCCTTGATTGCTACCACAACGGAAGACGCACTCCGCGCCCTGCCCCGCAGTTATAAAGAAGGCAGCGTAAGCCTGGGTGCCACCCATTGGCAGACAATCGTAGGCGTCTTGCTGCCGGCTTGTTTTCCCCGGATTATCACAGGTATCATTCTGGCGGCTGGCAGAGGGTTCGGCGAGGCGGCCGCCCTGCTGTATACAGCCGGACAAAGCGTTAATATCAACTGGTCCAACTGGAACCTTCTCTCGCCGACTTGCCCTTTAAATCCATTTCGCCCCGGTGAAACGCTTGCACTCCACATTTGGGGCATGCGTACAGAGGGAAGCTTGTATGCAAACTCCACACAGATCGCAAACGTCTCGGCCGCAGTGCTGATGCTGATGGTATTCGGATTCAGCCTTCTTGCCAGACTGATCAGCCGGAAGATCGACAAAAAAACAGGCGGACAAGGGGATTGACAAACCGTAGGGTTCTCTCGTCGGTCATCTGATCTTTTCATTTTCTCCTGCCCATACATGAAGCAAGCCTGGCATCCATCGATGCCAGGCTTGCTTGTTGTTTACGGGCAATTACCGGAGGGGTTATAGTGCCGTCAACGCCGTGTCAGCGGGGTTAAAAGATGGCTGCTCCATATCTGTTGGGGAAGTCGGGCTCTCTTCATCGACATCGTCTTCAAAGGCCTTGTTCGCCTCTTTTTCGTCGGTGGTTGGCAGGGCGGATTCCACCGAGGTCTCTTCCCTCGATATGGCCCTGTCAGCCGAGAGCTTCAGGCGGTCAATCTGCTGACGAAGCATCTCTGCTTGGGAGGAAAGTTCTTCGCTGAGTGCCGCGCTTTCTTCTGCCGTAGCAGAATTGGCCTGGACAACCACTAGGATTTGATCCGCCCCCGCTGCCACCTGCTTCAGGGACTCCGCCTGGCGGGATGCAGCGCTGTCGATCTGCCGAATTCGGACAGAAGTCTCATTGACACTTGCAATCATGTCCTGCAGGGAATGGGCCGCCATATCCACCGTTTTTTGTCCTTCATTTACCGCATGGGTGGATGCTTCGATCAGTGCATCGGTGTCCTTCGCGGCTTCCGCGCTTTTTACCGCCAGGTTGCGCACCTCATCGGCTACCACCGCAAATCCCCTTCCTGCGCTGCCCGCTCTGGCGGCTTCCACCGCGGCGTTCAGCGCGAGAATGTTGGTCTGGAATGCAATATTCTCAATCAAGCCGATAATCTTTGAAATCTCCCCGGAGGACTGTCGGATTTCCTCCATGGATCGAAGCATATGCTCCATGTGGAGCTGCCCCGTCTGAGGCGCTTTTCCGGTCTTTTCGGACAGTTCTCTCGCCGCCGCCGCGGCTCCGGCCGAATCATCGACATCTGTGGAAATTTCAGATACGCTGGTAAGCAGCTCTTCAATGGAGCCATTCTGTTCAGCTGCGCCATGTGCTATATTCTGCGAGGCCGCGGAAACTTCCTGCGCACCGACGGCCACCTGTGCAGTTGACTGGCGGAATTGCAGAAAAATCCGATTCAAAGAGGCAAGTATCCGGCCCAGTGCTTCCCCAATCGGTAGAAAATCGCCGTCATACTGCATCGCCACTTCGCCGGACAGATCCCCCTCCGCTACAAGGGAGAGCTGTCGGGTGATATCCGAAATCATATTGTGGAGGCTGCTGATGGTCTTCTCGGTTGCATCGGCAAGGATTCCGGTTTCGTCCCGAGCGCGGATTTCCGGGACAGGCGTATGAAGATCACCCTCGGCAAGCAGTTCGATCCGTCTTGTGACGCTGCGCAGGTTTCGTGAGAAGGAATTTGCCAGGGCTGCTATTGCCGCAATCATGACGCAGGCCAAAAAAGTGCTGCTGATAACCAGCACCGCCAGCGCCCGCTGCTTCTCCGCGGCATACTGCTGCACTTTGCCATCCACCTCATCCATGTAAACTCCGGTGGTAATGTACCAATGAAACGGCTGATATTGCAGGGTAAAGGCCCGCTTCAGCACGGCCGTCTGCTCACCGGGCTTTGGAAAATAATACTCCGTAAAGCCCCCGTTTTCTTCATCCCCGGCAGCAATAATATTTTTGACATAGTAGTTTCCCTTTTCATCCTGCTCCTGAAGATGGTTTTGCTCCTCGTATTCGGGATCTATATGCGCCACGCAGGTACCGTCGGCAAGATCCGCTTCAAAATAGCCGATCTCGCCGTTGTACCGGGTATTCCGAACCAGTTCCTTCGCCCGCGTCATCAGCTGGCTCGTTGTGATTTTTCCGTCCTGGAACTGCTGGTAGTTTTCATCCAGAGAACTGATCATGGTCTGAACTTCTGCCTGCAGCATGGTATCAAAGCCTTCTTTTGCCACACCAACGGCGGTGTTGTATGCTTTGGTCAGGCTCCAGTAAGAAATGCTCGCCTGAATGGTCATCAGCACCGCAACCAGCACAAGGGCACTATAGACCAGCTTCTCTCTCAGCAAAATTTGCTTCTTTTGAAATTTTAACACGTTTCATTTTCTCCTTTATCTGCCGCACACCTGTTTCAACCCCGAGCCGCAGAAGACACCCTCGGACTATGGGATGGTCAGCACTCCCGGCAGCTTTGTTCCTGATTGTGAAACTGTACACCACTTATCATACCTATGAAAAGGGTGGAGAAATAGCATCCATTGTGAAAAATTATGTAAATTCAAGGTTAAGGACTCCGGCCAAATAGCAATCATGCGCTTTTGACAACTGCTTTTTTTCAAGCATAGATTTTACATGAATTATACAGTCACTCTCTTGTCTTGTTTTGAACTTCCAATTAGAATGAAACAGAATACAAGAAATATATCCCAATTAGGATGGGGCTTGGCCTGATTGGGCAAATCGCTTTTGGGGGATACAGATGGAAGCTTGCCAGGATGAAGAGTTTTTCGCGATTTTAAATGGAGGACACATTAAAACGGTATACCAGCCGATTATCTCTTTAGAGAACGGCAGTGTTCTGGGCTATGAGGCACTGAGCAGAATTTGCCTGTCTGAGTGTGAGCTGAATATCGAGCAGCTCTTTTCCATCGCCCGGCGGGTACGGAAGCTGTGGGAACTGGAAAAGCTGTGCCGAACCACCGCTCTTGAAACCGCAGCAAAAAAAGTCCGCCGGTCAAAGCTTTTTCTAAATGTAGACCCAAACCTGATCCACGATCCCGAACTGCGGGCGGGATTTACACACGAGAAGCTGGAAGAATACGGACTTAATCCCGATGATCTTGTCTTTGAAATTACAGAGCGAAGCTCCATCGGTGAGCTGGATGTCTTCACAGCCTCCATTGAGCATTATCAAAAGCAGAATTTCAAAATTGCCATTGATGACTTCGGCGCGGGATATTCAGGCTTAAGCCGAGTGTGTACACTGCGCCCCAACTATATTAAAATTGACATGGAGCTTGTCAGAAATATTCATGAGTTTGCCAACAAAAGTTCTCTGGTTGGCAGCATTGTGAAATTCTGCCGTGAAATGGACATCGCCCTCATTGCCGAAGGCATCGAAACGGAGGCAGAACTGGACACTCTGATTCGCCTGGGTGTCAACTATGGCCAGGGGTATTATCTGGGAAGGCCGCAAGAGGAATTTACAGAGCCGTCTATTGATCTTAAGCTGGCGATCAAGGACAAGCAAAACAGGGCCTCCACATTTGAACGACAGCTTTCCGTGTTCGGCACCATTGACTCTGTCTGTCGGCACGAAGAAGCGGTGCAGGCCCAATCCCAAGCGATAAGGGTTTACCAGCAGATGCAGCAAGACGAACAGATCCGCGAAAAATTCGTTTTGAATCCGGACGGAACCATCTGCGGAATTCTGACGCGGGGGTATCTGTTCGAGCGCTTCGGCGGCCAGTTCGGATACAATCTCAGCATAAAGCGGTCCGCCGAGCAACTGGCACTGCGCTGCTTTTTGCAGGTAGAGCGCACCGCCACCATCGACGATGTGGCGCGTCTTGCCATGGAACGGGGCGCATCCCGTGTCTACGATTCCGTGGCGGTGACGGACGGGGGGCTTTATTGCGGAACCGTCTCTGTGCGGGACCTGCTGATGGCGGCTATCAGCATTCAGGTGCAGCGGGCAACTCAGGCCAATCCTCTTACGGGCCTGCCGGGGAATGCCGTGATCCAGGGTGCCATTTCTTCCGCGCTGAAAGACAGCCGGCCATTCTCTGTCATCTATCTGGATCTGGATAATTTTAAGGCGTATAATGACGCCTACGGTTTTGCCAACGGCGACCGCATGATCAAAACGGTAGCGGATACCATCCGTACCTGCTGCCGTGATGACGACCTGAAAGGGCATATCGGCGGGGACGATTTTGTAATCGTCTCCTCCCTCTGCCAGACAGATGCGGTACGGATGCTGTGTGACCGGATTGTATTTACCTTCAGCGAATCCATGCGCTCCTTGTATAATGAGGCAGATTGGGAGCAGGGCTATATTATTTCCAGGAACCGTCACGGCTTTACCGAAAATTTCCCCATTGCCACACTCTCGGTCGCCGTAGTTGCCAACTGCAGGAATACCTTTGCCAGCATGGAGGAGCTTTCTCAGGCGGTTGCTGAAGCGAAGAAAAAAAGCAAACAGATTTCCGGTAATTCAATTGTATCCATATAAAACACACATTTATTTGCATCACGCTCTCTTTAAAACGGAGTTTTCCGGAAAGGCGCCAAAGCCTCAGACGGGATGAATACTAGAACAAGGAAACACTCTGCCGCCAGACGTTCCCGTCTGGCAGCAGGGTGTTTCTTTTGTATGCAGTCTGATCAAACCGTATCCACGGCCTCAGTGTCATGTATAAAGACTTTGGTTCGCAGAAACAAAGTCGGCAATGATTATCATTTCCACCGGAATGCCGAGCGTATTGAGGCAGCCACTCCTCCGGTGCGCCTTCTTTTTACAGCATTCCTCTGAGAAAATCTGGAGACAGCAACCTTTAAGCACTCAAGGCAAGGCTCCTCTCTGCCTACCGAAATCATGAAATTGATAAAGAACAGCTGCAAAAATTGAACAAAATTACGGTCTGGTAAAAAAGCGCAAGCAGCGATATGATATACGTATTGATTTATTTTGCCTGCTCACCAGAGAGTTCAGATGCACAAATTAGAGAAAGGGGCTGGAAATATGGAATATGGCCTGACAAAAGATGCACAGAGAGCCCTGGCAGTCATTTATCAAACATACATGAAACGGCTCAATGCAGGAATGAAAAAACCTGGAGCGATCTTCTTTGACTCCTATCCGGGCGGCGAGGAGGACGGGCGGACCGGGCGCATCCTGCGTGAGCTTTCTGCGGCAAAATATCTGAGTGCAGACCCATTGGGCAGCTTCTCGCTTACTGACAAGGGAATCGCGTTTATGGAGCGTCTATAAAACCCAGCTCGCTGTAAATTCCTTTCCATCAGCCGCGGCAGCGCCGTGAGCCAAGGATGGAAACAGCTTTAACCGGCAGATCAAAGAAACGGCACCGTTTTCAACGTCTTTTACAGTGCAGCAAAGCCTCTGGGCAGACAGTCAACTGTCTGCCCAGAGGCTTTTACGTTGTCTCCGCATAGGCTGCGGCTGCTTGCAATTGTACGTTTATTTTCCATGATTCGTTCAATTTTTTCCGCTGTCTTTTTCGTAGAGCAAATCCCGTTTGAGGGTTCCGCAGTCATTAAAAATTCGCTGACATAGCTGCTCATGCTCTTTCCGGTCAGAAGAAAACGATAGCGTTTGATCTATCTAGACGTAAAGCCAGGCAGAGTGGTGCGCACAACTGCAATCATCAGTAATTCCAGAGAACGAGACTGAAAAACGCAGGAATATGGAAAAAGCAGACGAGATCCACGACAGCTGGGCGAGCCCCTCTTCCTTATTTTTCTTTCGCCGGGTACAGCACGGATTGTTCCTCTGCAACCGGCAAATTCTATTTTTTTCATTTACGGGATTGCATAAGGCACCACTTTTCATGTATACTGTTCTTATTCATTTCGACAAAAAATTACAAAGATAGCAACCACAGTAAACTTCATCCGGTTGAAAAAGGTCGCGGCCGACAGTAAGAAAAAACTTGTTCCGGCTGATATCCCAAGATCGGCAAAGCAGACGCAGGTCAGCGCCCAATTCCGACCAAAACGCAGGGGATATAGCACATGTGTTTGCGGCAGATTTTAGTTGCCTTTGCAAATTATATCGGAACAGTAAAGAGGATAAACTATGAGATTTATTCCAACAAATTGTTTGCAAGAAGGCATGCAGCTGGCCAAACCACTGTACAAAGGGGATCATGACCTTATGCTGGCAGCTGGTATCAAACTCACCCCCTGCTATATCAGCAGTATTGTGCGGCTCCGCTATCAGGGTGTTTACATTGACGATAACCTGTCCAAAGACATTGAAGTCGTCAATATTATCAGCGATGAACTGCGCAGAGAAACAATGGCGGCAATCTCCAAGATTTTTGTAACCGCCGAGCAGGGTGGAAGGGTCAAACATAAGCTTGATATCAACAAGCAGGTGGGGAACATCATCGACGAGCTGTTGAACAACCGGAACATGATGGTGAACATGATGGATCTGCGGAGTTTTGACAGCTATACCTATTCCCACTCGATCAATGTGGCTGTACTCTCTATCATTATCGGAATCACCATGAATTACAAAAAAGATGACTTGGTCAAACTCGGCATCGGAGCCTTGCTGCATGATATCGGAAAAGTTTTTATCAGCAAGGAAATTCTGAATAAAGCGGGTCCCTTGACTGCGGCGGAGTACAATACTATTAAGCTGCACCCACAGATGGGGTACGATTATGTGGTGGAAAAATACCTGGTTCCCATTCTCAGCCGAGTCACCATTGCCGACCACCATGAAAAATATGACGGTACCGGATATCCTCGGGGAAAAAAGAAGTCCGAGATCTCCTTTTTCGGCAGAATTGCCGCAGTTGCCGACGTCTATGACGCGCTGACCTCCGAGCGCCCTTACCGCAAGGCGCTGAATCCATCGGACGCGATGGAGTACATCATGGCTGGCTCCGGAACGCAGTTTGATCCGGATGTCATTCAGATTTTCACCAGAAAAGTGGCACCTTTCCCGGTTGGAACAACCGTCGTGCTCAGCAACGGGTGGACCGGAATTGTGCTGGAAAATTATGAGTCGCTCTGTCTCAGACCTCGGATCAGAATTTTCCGGCAGGGTTCTCAAGATGTTGAACCTTTTGAAATATCGCTGAAGGATGATTTCCAATATCTGAATGTCACCATCAAAGAGCCGGCCGACTCCGTTTAAGCATTTCATCGCCTCCGGTCTGCCATCGACATCAAAAACCGCCAGGTCTGCAGATCTGGCGGTTTGCCGCATTTCATGCATTTTGAACGGAAGAATCCGCGTGAGATGGCTTTCGCTTTGTATGAAGTCCGTTTATCCGGACATAAACTATCCGCATACAGTTTTAAAATATATTCCGGCAGCACCGGCTGCTATGATCGGGAGGAAATTTAAATGATCAAACCCTCAAGAAGCGCTCTGCTGGTCATCGATGTCCAGCGAGAGTTTTTAACCGACTGTACCCGTGACCGCGTTCCGAAGATTCAGCAGCTTGTGGAATCCGGAAAATATGATTACTGTATTTTGACGTATTACAAAAATACTCCGCAGTCTTCCTCATACGGTCGGCTGCACTGGTATGAGGGCCTTGACGCCTGTGCGGACTCCCTTTTGATCCACCCGCCCGAGGAGCTGCTGACCGTGGTGGAGGAAAAGACAACCTATGGATTGCCGCACAAGGACCTGTTTCGTCTGGTGGGACTCTGCTCTCACATTGATATCGTGGGCTTTGATACGGACGCCTGCGTGATGGCAGCAGCCGTCAATCTCTTTGACGCCGGTTACGATTTCGACGTTTTGGGAGAATACTGCGCCTCTACAAACGGGCATGATTATCACGAAGCGGGCATGAAAATTATCAACAAGGTGCTTGCCCGGCAGCCGGAACCGGACTCCGGCCATTGCCCATAACCGGTCTCTTGCGCACCTGTTCCCGTCAAAAAGGTCTCTGACGCCCTCGTGCTTCAGGGGCCTTTCTGCATATGATTCTCGTTCTCTTGACAATTGGATTCCAGAGTTGGAACCGACAAACTGCAGCATACTGATGTACAACTTTTGTTACTACCGCCGAAATTTTGAATAATTCTGCGAAAACTACAAGTTGATTTGCCATTTTATTAAATATATTATTGAAAATGCCCAATTGACGCCGTGCCGTTTCCTATGATATCATCACTCCATAAACGCAAAGACGCAGAGTAGTAGACGGAGATGCGCTTTCAGAGAAGTGTCGGTTGGTGCGAGACACGAAGTCGACAGATCCGTTGAACTGGCTGCAGAGCGGCTGTGCCGAACCGTAGTAGGCACAGACGGGTGCTCCCGTTACAGCGCAGGGATATGATGGTATCCCGCAGAGTGTGTTTCCGTTTCGACGGAAACGAAGAAGAGTGGTACCGCGGAAGGAATTTACCTTTCGTCTCTTCTGCCCTGACAGGCGGAGGAGACGGAAGGTTTTTTGTTTTTCCCGCCTGTGAAATCCCATCCGAAATTAACAGGAGGAAAAGACATGAAAGGCAAAACAAGCATCGTCCCCTTCGCGGCGGCCTTCTCCGTGGGAGCCGTCCTCTTCTCCGCCCACGCGGGCGGCGGCTTCGCCACCGGCAACCAGGCCAACACCTATTATGTGGGGCTGGGCTGGCTGGGTCCCGTCTCCGCGGTCATCGCAATGCTGCTGCTGACATTGACCATGCGCCAGGCGATGGTGATGTACAACTCTCGGGGTTTGACCTCATACAAGCAGCTGTTTGAAACTCTCTACCATCCCTTCGACAAGCTGGAGTGGCTATTTGAAATTTTCTTTAACATTATGGTGCTTATGGCAGTGGCCGCTGCCATCTCCGGCGCCGCCTCGGCTCTGAAGGGATACTTCAGCCTCAACTACTACATCGGCATTGTGCTGGTGGGCGTTACCGTTCTGTTCCTGACCATCTTCGGCGCCTCCCTCGTTCGTCTGGCCGCTACCTACATGGGGTTGGCCATTTTGGTAACCGCCATCACGATCTACACCATCGGCATTTTCAAAAGCGGTAACGTGCGCAGTGTTTTTGCCGCTGACTTCCAAACCGCCGGCTTTGCCAATCTGCCCCGCGCCATCTCCAACGCCTTTGTCTATGCCGGTTTCCAGTGCGTGACCCTGCCCACCATGGCCGCCTGCGGCACCACGCTTTGGAACCGCAAGGGCTGTTCCAAGGCAATGTGGATTTCCTTCGCCATGAACGCCGTGGCGCTGGTCCTCTCCATCGTGATGCTCTTCTCCTGGAAAAGCGTCTACACCTCTGTGGACGGGGGCAGCGTCCTCCCCACTCTGACCGTATGCAACGAGATGGGCATCGGCTGGCTGACAACCGTATACGGTTTGTGCTTATTGCTCTGCCTTGTCTCAACCGGCGTGACGACGATTTTTGGCTTTGTCTCCCGCTTTGAAAAGCTGCCCATGTTCCAGGGCATCCACTCCGCTCCCGCCCGCAGCGCCATTGTCTCCGCCTTCATTATTGTCGTATCCATGACCATCTCTCTGGCCGGCCTGACCAACATCATCAAGTACGGCTACGGCTACTGCGGATATTTGGGCATCGCGGTGGTGGTCATCCCCTTCCTGACAGTGGGTGTTTATAAAAATCGCAAATTTATGAAGGCCCACGGCGAAACGTTCACCCCCGCCGATCTGGAGCCTGCTTCCCAGTCCGGGACGGCTGTGCGCCAGACACCGGCTGCGCAGTGCGACTGATTCTTCTCCCATCGCCCATACCCGGGCGGCATGCAAAACCAGATCGATAAAGGAGCTTTTCATCATGCAGAAAACACTCTTCCCCGGATATACCATCGGGCCGGACGCCTATGCCGACATCGCCACCGTCTGTACGCCCTACGGGAAAAAAGTCGCCATTATCGGCGGTAAAAGGGCGCTGGCGGCCGCTCAGGAGCAGATCCTTGCCGCCATTGCGGACTCCCCGCTGGAGGTCATCGGCTGCTTCTGGTACGGCGGTGAATGCTCCGTAGAAAACATGGAGATGCTTCGCCCGCAGGTGGAACAGGCGGATATGATCTTCGCCGTTGGCGGAGGCAAGGCCATTGACACCTGCAAGGTGCTGGCCCACTCCACAAACCGCCCCTTCTTCACCTTCCCCACCATCGCCTCCACCTGTGCTTCCTGCACCAGCCTGGGGATTGTCTACCACCCGGACGGCAGCCTGCGAGAATATTCCTTCTCCAAGGTTCCGCCCAACCACATTTTTATCAATCCGCAGATCATCGCCGAGGCCCCTGTGCAGTACCTCTGGGCCGGGATGGGCGACACTATGGCCAAACACTATGAGTGCACCATCTCCTCCCGCAATGATGTCCCCACCCACTCGGACGCCATGGGCATCGCCCTGAGCACGATGTGCGCCGAGCCTGTCATCCGCTGCGGCGAACAGGCCATGGCAGACTGCAGGGCGCACCGGATCACGCCGGAACTGACAGAGGTGATCTTGGCCATCATCGTCTCCACCGGCTTTGTGTCCAACTTTGTTCAGGTGGACTACACCACCGGTCTGGCCCATGCCATTTACAACGGATTCACCATTCTGCCAAGCACCGAAGCAAACCATCACCTCCACGGCGAGGTGGTTGCCTACGGTATTCTGGTGATGCTCACCATCGACCGCCAATATGCCGAACGGGATCGGCTGTATACTTTCAGCAAGGCCATCGGCCTTCCCACTCGGCTTTCCGATGTTCATGCCACGCCCGCCGATTTGGACGCAGTTGCCGTCAAAGCCCTGCAGGGCATTGACGTGCGGGTCTATTCCTATCCGGTGTCAAAGGAACTGATCATCTCCGGTATCATGGAGATGGAGCAGTACAACCGGGAGGCGGACGCCATCGCCTGAGTCTTGCCGACAGGCATTTCCGCGCTATTCCCGTTTACCCCGGCCCCCGGCTCCCTGCCAGCACAGGGAGCCGAGGGCCTTTTCATCGCTGATATTCTGAACGCGCTGCGCATCTCGCGCACTAATTCTCTTGCGGGAACGGAAGCCTCGGCTCCCGATTGTGGGCTGTGTCACACCGCCATCAACTACATAGCCGGCGGCACCGCCAACACCTATGATCTGGTGGTAAAAACCGAGGGCCTGACGGAGGCTCTGGTCTATGGCTCCTGGCAGAACTGGCTGGTGGCGGCCTTGACGCTTTCAGTGGCCATATGCTTTGGTATGGTGAATTTTTCAGAAATCGGCAGCGCAGCATGGATCTCTGTATCCAAGCCGCTTCACTTTGGACTCGCCTTTGATTTCTCCGCCTGCGTCGCCATCGGTTTGCTGTTTGCCATCAACTCCATTCAGGCCATCGGCGACTTTACCGCCACCACCGTGGGTCTGTCCGCCGCATTGGGCGGGGGAATTTCCCAGGCATCCGCCTGGCTGAATTAATTCCCCGCGGCAGTCGTTATGATCTTTGGGAAATCTCCTGTTGTGATCGCCACACTCATGGCGATTTTGCTCAACGTTCTGCTGCCACGTGAAGGGAAAAAGTTTTGAAAAAACCGCCAGAATTTTCCGAAAGCCGGGAGTAAAACTTGAATCGTTCACATTTGTCGGGTATACTATAGATGTATTTTTCACAATTCAGTTGACACGTACTTTATAATGATGTAACATGGTAAT
>QKDF01000092.1 GCA_003245395.1 Clostridia bacterium | reverse complement strand
GCGGCCCGCCAGTTCCATCTCGTATTTATGGTAGCCAGGGTACTGCCTTTGGGTAATAATAGTTGACATAATCTTTCTCCTTTGCTGATTTCCGCCGGAGGCGCCAACCGTTTAGCACTTGAAAACAGGCTTGGGCCGCGTCCAAACACATTTTCAACTGCTAAAGGTTATTGGCGTACAAAAGCGGTATTATATATGAAAGAAAAGGCGGTGCAGACATACCTGCACCGCCCTCGTTTCATTACTTGCGCAGGCCCAGCTTGGCAATCAGGGCGCGATAACGCTCGATGTCCTTCTTAGCCAGATAGTCCAGCAGAGAACGACGCTTACCCACCATCTTCAGCAGACCCCGGTTGGAGTGCTTGTCCTGGGGGTTGGCCTTCATGTGCTGGGTCAGGCTGTTGATCCGCTCGGTCAGAATGGCAATCTGGACCTCGGGAGAACCGGTATCGGACTCATGGGTGCGGTTGGCGTTGATGATTTCGGTTTTCTGTTCTTTACGAAGCATTATTCTTTCCACCTTTTTTAAAATTTACCCGCGGGACTGCGTCTCAGGCCGGTGAAAGTCCGTGAAACGAAGTGCCGGGGCGGCGCGCATACGCCAATATTGGCGTGCTTAGCAACTATATCACAAGGATTCCCAATTGTAAAGAATATTTTCATATCCGCGGGTGCAAAACTGAAAAAATATAATTGACAGGCACAGAAGAAGGTGCTATTCTAACTGTACTAATACGAATAATACAGTTAGACGATGCCGCAACGGCATCCATTTTAGGGAGGTGAGCGGATGATCAGCCTGAATTACCGGGATTCCCGGCCGATTTACGAGCAGATAAAAGATGGGCTGCGCAAGCTGATTGTCACAGGGGCGTTGGAGGCGGATGAAAAGCTTCCTTCGGTCCGGGCGCTGGCGACACAGCTGAGCATCAACCCGAACACCATCCAAAGGGCATATAACGACCTTGAGGGGGAGGGATACATCTATTCCGTTCCCGGCAAGGGCAGCTTTGCCTGTGACCGGGTCGGTGCGGATCGCGCCCGGCGGGAGCTGCTGGAGGAAAAGGTGCGGGCGCTTGTGCAGGAGCTGCAGGAACTGGGTGTAAGTGGGGAAGAGCTGAAGAAACTGCTGGAAAAGGGTGATGAAAATGATTGAAATTCGCGATACGGTCAAGCGCTTTGAGCAGTTTGCTGCGTTGGACGGCGTAACGCTCACGGTGCCTGGCGGGGCGGTTTATGGCCTGGTAGGACCCAACGGCGCGGGAAAATCCACGCTGATCCGCTGCCTGACAGGGGTGTACGGGATCGACGGCGGCAGTATTTTGGTGGATGGGGAGCCGGTGTGGGAAAACACAGCCCTGAAAAGAAGGATGATCGGCATTCCGGACGACTGGTACTATTTTCTTCAATCCAGCATCCGGGATATGATGCGGCTGTACCGGGGAATGTATCCCGCTTTTTCCATGGAGCGGTACGAGAAGCTGAAAGAGGCGTTCCCCATTGACGAACGGCTGCCCATCCGGCGGCTGTCCAAGGGCATGCAGAAGCAGGCGGCCTTCTGGCTGACGCTGTGCTGTTTGCCGGAATACCTGATTCTGGATGAGCCGGTGGATGGGCTGGACCCGGTGATGCGGCGGCAGGTGTGGTCGCTGGTGCTGGATGACGTGACCCAGCGGGGCACCACGGTGCTGGTATCCTCTCACAACCTGCGGGAGTTGGAGGACGTGTGCGACCATGTGGGCATTCTGGACCACGGGAAGGTGCTGCTGGAGCGGAGCCTCTCCCAGCTGCAAGACAACATGGTGAAGCTGCAAGTGGTGTTCCCCGAGGATGTGACGGAGGTCCCGGCGGAGCTGCCGGTGCTGCATGCGTCCAGACTGGGGCGTGTCCATACGCTGATTATGCGGAAAAATGCCCAGGAGGCCATGGCGTTGCTCTCGCCCTATCATCCCGTGCTGGCAGACGCGATTCCGCTGACGCTGGAGGAAATCTTCATCTATGAGTTGGGAGGTGCGGACTATGCAGTCAAAGACATTGTGCTCTAAAGGGGCGTGTTTCAGTCGGGCGCTGTTCATCAATGACCTGACCCGGTTCTGGCCTCTGTGGGCACTGTACCTGGTGGGCTGGCTGCTGACTATGCCTGTGATCCAGTTTATCGAGCTGTTCGGCCGAAACGCATGGACGGATCGGGCCGATTTGATTGAAAATGCGCTGGATGATGTTTTGGCCATCGGCGGCACATTTTCCGCCGTTGTGGCGGTGGTTGTCGGCTGCCTGTTTGCTATGACACTGTTCTCCTATCTGACCACCGCCCGATCCGTGGGATTTGCCCATGCCCTGCCCGTGCGGCGGGAGGGGCTGTTCATCACGCATTTTCTGGCGGGCTGCGCCGTATTCCTGTTTACACATCTGCTGACTCTGGGACTGACCGCCGCCATCTGGGCGGCTGCCGGCGTCCGGATGATGAGCGTGCTGGGCTTCTGGTTTTTGTCCATCACCGGGCAGACGTTCTTTTTCTATTGCTTTGCGGTGTTCTGTGCTATGTTTGCCGGGCAGATTTTGGCAATGCCTGTGTTTTACGGCATCTTCAACGGCTTGGCTGTGGGGATCACGCAGCTGATCCATGCTATGGGGGAGATGTTTTTCTATGGCTACTCCAACTGGGATATCCCCGCGGCAGTGGAATGGCTGACTCCGGCGCTCAAGCTGGGAGAGAGCCTAACCAGGACATACGGCTATGACACCGATGGTCAGCGCCTGCCGCTTACGTCCGATCAGGTGCCCGGGCTGGGAGCTGTAGGCGTGTATGCGCTGGCGGGTGCGGTGCTGGCTGTCGCCGCACTGGCGGTTTATCGCCGGCGCAGAGGTGAATCTGCCGGTGATACCGTTGCGGTGGGCTGGGCGCGTCCCGCGTTCCGATACGGCGTTGGCGTGTGTGCCGCTCTGTCTTTGGGGCAGGGACTGTATGCCTTGACTTGGGATCAGTTTTCCGCCGGAAATGAGAATGCGGCAGCCTTTGCCGTCTGCCTGGTGCTCACGGGCCTGATCGGCTATTACGGCGCGGAGATGCTGCTTAACAAGTCCTTCCGCGTTTTCAGACTGGGATGGAAAGGCGCCGCTGTGCTGGCGGGGTTGTTAGTGGCGCTGAGTGCTGGCTGCGGAGCCGACGTGCTGGGGGTTCAGACCCGGGTGCCCGATGCGGCCCAGGTAAAAAGCTTGGACTTCACCATTTCCGGGCGCAGCAGCTATTCCGGCACACTCACAGATCCGGAGACCATTGCGCAGTTTACACAGCTGCATCAGGCCATTCTTCGGAAATGGGAGGCCGATAACAGACAGAGTGACCACAGTGGCGACGATTCCATTTATATCAGCTTGGATTATGAGCTCAACAGCGGGGCGTCCGTAAGCAGAAACTACAATATTTTCTATTCCGCGGCGGACTTGCAGAATCCCGACTCCCCGGCCTCTCTTGCGGCGGATTTGCTTTCTTCCCCCACGGTCCAGCTGGCCGACTTGCCGGAGCAGGGCACGGTGGAACGGTATACCGGCGGCTATCTGGAATATTACGATGTCAGTGGTCCCAGCTATTCTCAGGACGGCACAGACTTTGATGCGGACACGACCGAGGCCCTGTTGGACGCCTTTTATCAGGACGTCAAGGCCGGACATGCGGGTCTGGATCAGATGGACAGCGCTGCCTGGGAGCAGAACACCTATGCAAATACTCTGGTGTTCTATTACCGGAAGACCGGCGACAATTCCGGCCGCATTTACTCCACAAGTGTGACGTTTTCTGCGCATTATACCAACCTTCTGGTGGCGCTGGAGCAGGCCGGATTGATCCGGGATTCGTCCGATCTGACGACCTACGCGCAGCTGGATGACAATGAGACCGGTTATGACAAAGAAAAGGCGGCGGTTCAAGCGGCTGCAACTGAGGAAAAGTTTGCCCCAGACGCGGCGGAAACCGTGATCGGCGGGGCGGACGGCCCCACGGAGATAATTGTGGCTGATCAGACCACCGGAGGACAGAATTGAGGACATGACTGTTCGCAGACAGAGAGGACGCCGCCGGCCCCGCCGGCTGGCGGCGTTAGGACTGGCGGTTTTATTTGCCGCCGCTGCGGGTGGAGCCTGGGCACTGTTCGGCAGGCAAGGCCTGCCCGGAGAGGGTGTGGAGCCGCCCGACTATGTGGAGCAGGATTTCCTGAGCATCAATCCCTGGTCCAGGCCGGGTACGCCGCTGAAAAAAATTGACGGCGTAGTGATTCACTATGTGGGAAACCCCGGCACTACGGCTGAAGCCAACCGAAATTATTTTCAATCCCTGGCTCTTGGGACAGATAAGGTCTATGCCAGCGCCCATTTTATCGTGGGGCTGGACGGCGAGGTTGTTCAGTGCATCCCGCTGACCGAAATTTCCTACGCCTCCAACAGCCGCAACGATGACACCGTGGCCATCGAGGTCTGCCATCCCGACGATTCGGGGCAGTTTTCTTCCGTCACCTATGACCGGGCGGTGGAATTAACGGCCTGGCTGTGCCATACCTTTGATCTGACGGCGCAGGATGTGATTCGCCACTACGATATCACGGGAAAGGACTGCCCGAAATATTATGTAGAACACCCGGAGGCGTGGGAGCAATTCCATGCCGATGTTGCCGACGCCCTTGGGGCGCTGAACACAGGGCAATGAGTGCGAAGACGCGGCTTAAAATTTTACAGTGTTTCCTGATTTTCCATGAAACTTTTTTTTGCTGAGGACCGTCTATCTGAATATCAATTGTGTGTGCAACGAAAGGGGGTTCTCCCGATGAAAACCGCGACTGCAGAGCATGCCATCTGGCGTGTATGGGTGGATGCGAAAAACCGCATCGTCTCTTTCCACGAAGCGGAGGGCTTCCGTCCTCTGGAATTCCACAGCCATGAGATGTTCCTATCCTGTGTGGACGAATATGCCGGGCGGCATTACCGCTATCAATAAGCGCGGGGTTCCGCTGCACATTTTCACCGAGAACAGTTGACAAACCTGCAAAACGTGATATTATAAT
>QKDF01000045.1 GCA_003245395.1 Clostridia bacterium | reverse complement strand
CATCATGTCCATTCAGTCTGGCGAAAACCCGAAGTTCCTGCGAGAAAAACTTCTGACCTTTATTGATCAGAAAAAACGCGGAGACGAGTCCGGCGAGTCCGGCAAAGGGAAAAAGAAGAAGAATCAGGAATAAGTAAACCGGACTATTGCGGGAGGGGGGAGATACACGGTGAAAAAGCAGCGCAAGGGCGGCGGAGGAGCCAACTGGATGGATACATACGGCGATATGGTGACACTGCTGCTGTGTTTTTTCGTGCTGCTCTACTCCATGTCTACCATCGATCAGCAGAAATGGGTACAGCTGGTGCAAAGCTTTAATCCGGATGCGCTCCAGGAAGACACAGCCAACAAAGGCAACGGCGGCCAGATTCTCGATCCCACCGGCGAACCTACGGACGCGGTTTCCATGGATCAACAGCAGATCAACACAAGCATTGAACAGCTTTATCAGGATTTGAAGGGCTATGTATCCGCGCAGGGGGCGGGAGAAAATATCTCCGTAACCAGGGGTGACGGATATGTGTTCATTTCCTTTAATGACGCCGTGTTTTTTGACGGCGACAGCTATGAGCTGCGGCCCGACGGCGAAACTGTGCTGGATGACGTGGCACAGATTCTGCAGAAGGCCAGCGGCGCAATTGACGAACTGCGGGTTCTGGGCCATACGGCACAGGCGTATACCGACCGGACGAATAATGTGACGGTGGATCGCTTTTTGGCATCCAATCGTGCCACGGTTGTGCTGGTGTATCTGCAGGAAAAAAACATTCTGGACCCTGCACGCATGGTCAGTATGGGATATGGACAGTGGCGCCCTGTTGCGCCCAATGACAACGCCGCGGATCGGGCAAAAAACCGCCGGGTGGAATTGATTGTTACAGGGAAGGATCTATCCAATACTCTGGGCGATGATATCGAACAGTATTATACACAGCGGGGGACGGATTCCCCTCTGACCATCCAGAATGGAACTGCCGCCAGTACAAATACAGGCTGACCCAAAAGAAAAAATACGCCGCTCCAAAGCGGCGGGAAGGGAGGGATGCGAATGGCAGAAGTATTGTCCCAAAGTCAGATTGACGCACTGCTGAGTGCCGCCAGGAGCGGAGATGCGCTGGAGCCGCAGGAAGAACTTCCAGCCGAAAAAAAGTATCGGAAATATGACTTCAAAAGCCCGAGAAAGTTCACGAAAGACCGCCTGAAAATGCTCGACGGTGTGTTCGAAAACTATGCCAGAAACATGAACTCCCGATTCAACGGCCTGATGCATACCACTTGTGAAATCGAGGTGGAGTCGGCAGAAGAGCAGCGCTATTATGAGTTTTCCAACGCTTTGACAGAAGGCGATGTGCTGACGCTGGCGCACTTGCGATACAACGGGAAAACGGAGGACGCCCCGGTTTTAATACATGTGACCACACCGTTGATGCTCAGCATGATTGACCGCCTGATGGGCGGCGAGGGGGACGTGGATGAAGAGCTTGACCCAGAGTACAGCTTCACGGATCTGGAGCTGAAAATGTATGAGGAGATCATGCAGGATCTGGTCTCCAATATGAGTGAGAGCTGGAGCAATTATATCCCGCTTGAATTTTTGTACAACCGCGTAGAGCCCAACCCTACATTGGTTCAGCCTCTGGGTCTGGATGAAATTGTGGTCATTATGGAACTTATGGTCAAGTTTTCTAATTGTGACGGACGCATCAGCATTTGTCTGCCCGGTATGATGCTGACCAATCTGTTCGGTGAAATCAGCAGGCGGAATGCTGCCCCGGAAAATACAGACGAGATTTCATCGCAGAACATTTTTGAATCTCTGCGGGATACGGATATCGAGCTGGTGGCCGAAATGTGCCGGACGCAGCTTAAGGTCAGCGACGTCTACCATCTGAGCGTAGGTGATGTCATTGATCTCCACCGCCCCAAGGATTCCTCTGTCTATGTGAATATCGGCGGCAAACGCTGGTTTACAGGGAAGCTGGGGATACACAACAAAAACATGGCGATCAAGATAGGAAGCACCTATTATGATCCGAGGGGAAGGAATGTCGAACAGGATGGCAGATAAGATTTTAACCCCCATGGAGATGGACGCGCTGGGGGAAGTCATGAATATCAGCCTTGGGTCTTCTGCCACGGCTGTGTCCAACATGCTCGATCACCGGGTACAGATCACGACGCCCAAGGTTTCCGTTTCGGATGTGTCTGGATTCACGCTTGGAGCATTGCAGCCCGCCATCGGTGTTGAAATCCGGTATGTATCCGGGCTGGAAGGCAGCAACATTATGCTGCTCAAGCGCAGTGATGTCAAGGTGATCGTAGATATCCTGCTGGGCAGTGAAACGCCCGATGAGGAGTTTGAACTCAACGATCTGACAATCAGCGCGGTGTGTGAGGTCATGAATCAGATGATGGGTGCCGCATCCACGGCACTGTCTGATTTCCTTGGCAAACCGGTCAACATCTCCACGCCGGAGTCTTTTGAGTTGACGGACTTTGAACAATTCAAAAAAGATCACTTCCCTGTAAACGACGGGAAATGCGTGGTTGTAGGCTTCTCGCTGAATATTGAGGGCGTTCTGGAGAGCCAGTTTATCAACGTAATGTCCATCAAGCTGGCGCGAGAACTTCTGCATGGACTGGACATCGGAGAAGACCCGGATGCACCTTCCCAGGCGACAAATGCCGATGCGGCGCCCGGTGGGGAGGAGATGGGGCAGGCGACAAATGCTGAGCAGCAGACTGTACCGCAGACACCGGGGCCGCTCCCTGAACTGGTTGTCGACAGGAAACTCTCGCAGGATGAGATCGGCCAGCTGATTGCAGCCGCCCAAGCGGCGCAGGATACCGCGCCTCCCCCTCAGGCGGCACCGCAGCAAGTGCCCCAACAACCACTGCAGCAAATACCACAGCAACCGCAGCAGCAGGTGCCTCAACAGCCCGAAACGCAAGCGCCGCCCATGGGTGGAACGTACCCCATCCCGCCTTATGGACAATATATGCCCGGATATTATCCGCCCCCTTATTATCCCGCGCCGGTGGCTCCGGACCCCAAGGTGGTCAATGCAAAGCCTGCGGAACTGCCGCACCTGGCAAATGGGGACCCGGCAAAAGAACAGCAGAGCGAGAATCTGAATCTGCTGATGTCGGTTCCGCTGGAAGTTTCCGTTGAAATCGGCCGGTCACACAAAAAGGTTCAGGACATTCTGGCATTTACCAAGGGGTCTCTGGTGGTACTGGATAAGCTTGCCGGAGATCAGGTGGATCTTTTTGTAAATGGTCAGTGCATCGCCAGAGGCGATGTAGTGGTTATCGATGACAATTTCGGAATCCGCATTACTGAGGTACTGAATGCCTCGGAACTCAGCAGCGTGGTACGCGAATAAAAACACGGCCGCCATCATGTGGGAAGGCTGACAAACAGACTGCAGAAAAGGAAGAATGAGATATGGCCAAAATCTTAATTGTTGACGACGCGGCGTTTATGCGCAAGGTAATCCGGGATGCTCTCTCCAAGAACGGATATACCGAGATTTTTGAAGCGGTGGATGGTGCAGACGCAGTTGAAAAATTTGATGAGCTCCATCCCGATCTCGTCCTGATGGACATCACAATGCCCAATATGGACGGACTGGAGGCACTCAAGACGATCCGCGGAAAGTATTCCTCCGCCAGCGTGGTGATGTGCTCCGCAATGGGCCAGGAGAGCATGGTGATCGATGCCGTGCGCTCCGGTGCCAAGGATTTTATCGTGAAGCCTTTTAAAGCAGATCGAATCCTCAAGACGGTAACCTCCATCGTGGGCAACCCCTGATCCGAGATGACCTGGGAAGAAATCGGCACCCTGCTGGGAATGCTGCTGGCGGTGGCGCTGGTTCTGGTTCTGGCCTATGTCTGCACCCGGCTGCTGGCGGGGCGTGGAACGCTGTTTTCCCGGGGGGGAAGCCGGAGCGGGAATCTTCGCGTGGTGGATCGCCTGCCGCTGGGGCGGGAGCAGTATATCGTTCTGGTGCAGTTGGGCCAGCAAAACATGCTGCTGGGCGTGACCCCTTCGCAGATCACCCTGCTGCGGGAGCTGAACGAGGAAGAGGCGGCGCTTTGGGATGAGCCCCATCTCCCTGAAGGAGCGCCGGGCGCAGCCGTGCGCTTTCAGGATGCCCTGCGGGAAGTCCTGAAGCAGAAAAAACCGTAAGGAGGTCTGAACTTGACCGACGCGCTGATTAATGTGAACGGTAATAATGTACAGGCGCTCCAAGTCCTGTTCCTGACCACACTCATCACTCTGCTGCCCTCGCTGCTGGTGATGATGACCTCGTTCACCCGGTACATCGTAACGTTTTCCTTTCTCCGAACCGCCATGGGTATGCAGCAGACCCCTCCCAACGTGGTGCTGATCGGAATGGCACTGTTTTTGACGCTGTTTACCATGAGCCCCGTGTTTACTCAGATTAAGGCGGACGCTTATGACCCGTATGTGGCGGAAGAGATCACCCAGGAGGAGTTCATTCAAAAGGCTGAGGTTCCGCTCAAGGACTTCATGCTCCGCCAGACGGAGACCTCCTCCATCAACCTGTTTTGCGACCTGGGCAAGGTGACCCGACCAGTGGACGGAGACGCGGCCATGGGGCTGGCGATGCACATTGTCGTACCCGCTTTCATGACCAGTGAACTCAAGCGTGCGTTTGAGATCGGGTTTTTGCTGTACATCCCCTTTATGCTGATTGACATTGTGGTGGCCTCCACCCTGATGTCCATGGGCATGATTATGCTGCCGCCGGCCATGATCTCCACGCCTTTCAAATTGCTGCTGTTTATCCTGCTCAACGGCTGGAATCTGCTGTTTTCCACCATGGTGCAGGGTTTCCGATGAGGAAAGGCAGGGTGATGAGAGTTGGACTTTGAAGCGGGTGAAGTGCTGCGCCAGGGCGTATTTGTGGTGCTGCGCCTGGCCGGCCCCATTCTGATCCTCAGCATGGTGGTGGGCATTCTGGTGGCCATTTTTCAGGCTGTCACTCAAATCCATGACCAGACACTGGGTTTTGTCCTCAAGCTGGTGGTTATTATTCTGGTCCTTTTTATCGGTGGAGGCTGGATGATGGATACCCTGCTGGAATACACCCGGTATATTTTCACACTGATGACATGACGTGCGGAGGCGGCAGGCATGATTGACTGGGGCCGGTTGACCCTGATTCTTTATATTCTGATGCGGATGTCGGGCTTTGTGTTGTTTAACCCCATTTTGGGCCGACGCAATTTTCCCGGCATTTTTCAGACAGGCCTTATCCTGGTGCTCACCTGGACGGTTTCCGCTTTTACGCCAGGTACGGCTCCGGTTCCCGCGACGCTGGTGGAGTTTTCCGTCAGGCTGATGCTGGAGCTGGCAGTGGGATATCTAATCGGACTGACGACCCAGCTGTTCTTTTATCTGATTCCCCAGCAGGCGGGTGAGATTCTGGACAACCAGATGGCATTGACCATGTCCAAGGACTACGACCCCGCTTCTCAGGCGTCCATGTCTGTGACAGGGACGATGCTGACCGTGCTGATGACGCTGCTGTTTTTTACGAACAACGGCCATAACACACTTTTGCGGATCCTGCTCTCCTCCGGCAGCGTGATTCCCTTTGGGGAGGCTGCGCTGGGGAAGAATGCCGTCGATGCCATGGCGCAGCTGTTTATCGAGTGCATCGTGCTGGCGGTCAAGCTGGCCTTTCCCATTCTGGCGGCAGAGCTGCTGGGGCAGATTGGCATGGGCATTTTGATGAAGGTTATTCCGCAGATCAACGTATTTTCCCTGAATATCGAACTGAAGCTGTTAATCGGCATGGGGCTGCTGTTGTTGTTTATGGCCCCCATGAGTGAATATCTCCTGGATGCGGAGGATCAGATGCTCTCCGCGGTGGGACAGATGCTGGCGCTGGCGGGATAGAAGCCCCGCGGGTGTGAGCAGCCGGCAAAGGGGGGATTTTTTTGCCAGAGGGAAACAAGACAGAAAAAGCAACCCCTAAAAAGCGGCGGGATCAGCGAAAAAAGGGCAACGTCTTTCTCAGCAACGACGCCGTGGCCGTGATTACGCTGGCGGCGGCCTATCTGGTGCTGCGGCTCACCTTCGGGACTGCAGCTGACCGGCTGGAGACGTTTATGCGCCAGTGCATCAGCGATGCAGGCACGTTTCCTGTGGGGGGTGTCTCTCAAGAGCTTCCCACGCTGATGAAACAGATGGCCATCACATTGGCCTGGGCCATCGGTCCGGCCATGGGTGTAATCGCCCTGACGGCGGTGGCGGCGACCTTCTTTCAGACCCGGATGCTGTTTTCTCCCGAGTCGATTCAGCCCAAATTCAGCAGGATCAATCCTCTTGAGGGATTCAAGCGGCTGTTTTCTCTGCGCAGCGTGGTTGAGGCACTCAAAGGTTCGGCCAAAATCGCCGTGCTGCTCGTGATTCTCTACCGCTTTTTGCTTGGCTGTTTTGAAGAATTCCCCAACTATCTTGACATGGACATCTCCGGCGCCTGTGCGGACCTGATGAGTCGGTTTGGGTCCATGCTGCTGCAGATTATTGTCGCTTTTGCAGCGGTGGCGGCCTTTGACTTCTTCTACCAATGGTGGGACTACGAGCGCCAGATGCGCATGAGCAAACAGGAGGTCAAGGAGGAGTATAAGCAGACGGAAGGCGACCCGCAGATCAAGAGCAAAATCCGTGAAGTGCAGCGCAAAATGGCGCGTTCCCGCATGATGCAGCAGGTTCCGCATGCGGATGTGGTCATTCGAAATCCCACCCATGTAGCGGTGGCGCTCCGGTATAAACCGGAGAAGGACAACGCACCGGTGGTGCTGGCCAAGGGCCTGGACGAATTGGCTCTGCGCATTGTACAGGTGGCCGAGCAGTCCGGAGTGAGCGTGATCGAAAATGTTCCCCTGGCCCGTTCTCTTTATGCTTCCGCCGAGCTGGACCATGAGATTCCGCCGGAGCTATACGGAGCAGTGGCGGACATATTGGTCTATCTCTACCGCATGAACAAGCAAAGCGGGCAGAAATCAAAGTAAGGCAGGAAAGGCGGTGCGGACATGAAGCGGATTTACAACTATATCATTTCTCTGCTTGTGGTCGTTATCGTTCTGTTCCTGATTCTGCCCCTGCCTACTCCCCTGCTGGACGTACTGATCGTCCTGAATATCGCCCTGTCCGTGGTCATTCTGCTCATCACCATGAACATCCGGGATGCCCTGGAATTTTCCATATTCCCGTCTCTGCTGTTGATTACAACGCTGTTTCGATTGGGACTCAACGTGTCATCCACCCGGCTGATTCTCTCCAACGGCGGTTTTGCCGGCGTGGTCATCCGTTCTTTCGGTGAGCTGATTACCCAGGGCAATATCGTCATCGGCGTCATTATTTTCCTGATTATTGTCCTGGTGCAGTTTATCGTCATCACCAAGGGCGCCGAGCGCGTGGCTGAGGTGGCTGCCCGATTCACGCTGGACGCCATGCCCGGTAAGCAGATGGCCATCGACGCCGACCTGTCTTCGGGGTTGATCAACGAGCAGGAAGCCCGCGCCCGCCGGGAGAAGATTCAGCGGCAGGCCGACTTCTACGGCGCGATGGACGGCGCCACCAAGATCGTCAAAGGCGACGCCATCATGAGCCTGATTATCACCGTCATCAACTTTGTGGCGGGCCTGATCATCGGCGCTACCAGCGGGATGGACACCACGCAGGTGATCAGCGTCTATTCGATCGCGACCATCGGCGACGGTCTGGTGTCTCAGCTTCCGGCTCTGATGATTTCCACGGCGACAGGCATGATTGTCACCCGATCCGTGTCCGAGAGCAGCCTGAACCACGACGTGCTGGGCCAGTTCCGGATGCAGCCCCGGGCCATCATCGCCGCGGGTGTGATTCTGACTTTTCTGGGTGTGATGCCCAAAACTCCGCATGTTCCGCTGTTTGTGGTGGCCGCTGCGCTGCTCTATCTGGGCCGGCGGGGTTCGGCTGCCATGGCAAAAGAGGAACAGCTGGCCCGGGTGCAGGAGCAGCAGGCGGCGGAACAGCCTGTCGCTGCGCCGCCCAGTGAAAACGACTTTTATAAAGACATCAACAATGTGTATACGCTGCTGGAAGTGGAACCCATCGAAATGGAGTTTGGCTACAGCTTGATCCCCCTGGTGGACGAATCCCGGGGCGGCCGGTTGATCAGCCGCATCGTAATTTTTCGGCGGCAGTATGCGCAGGACATGGGCTATGTGATTCCCTCGGTGCGGTTGCACGATTCGGCGACGCTGGGAACAAACCAGTATGTGATTAAGATGAAGGGCGAGGAGATCACCCGGGGCGAGATTCTGGTGGACTACTACCTGGCGCTGGAGCCGTCCAGCGCCGCCCGGGAGATCGACGGCATCGAGACGATCGAGCCTGCTTACGGCATTCCATCCCGATGGATTCTCCCTGAGAACAAGGAGATGGCGGAGATCTACGGCTATACCGTCATCGATCCTCTGTCCGTCATGCTCACCCATCTTTCCGAAACCATCAAAAAGCACGTCTATGAACTGCTGGACCGCGAGGAAACTATCCGGCTGGTGGACAATCTGAAAAAGCGGGCTCCGCAGTTGGTGGAGGAGACGATACCCAGCGTGATCTCTTATGCGGCACTGCAAAAAATTCTGCGCAACCTGCTGCGGGAGGGCGTCCCCGTCAAGGATCTGGTCACCATTGTGGAGACGGCTGCCGAATCCATGGCTGTTACCCGAGACCTGGATATCGTCACGGAAAATATACGGGCTGCCATGGCCCGTACCATCACCCGGCGCTTTTGTGAGCATGGCCAGCTGCGGGTTATCACGCTGGACGCTGAGGTGGAGAAAAAGGTCGTCGCGTCCCTGACGAAAAATGAGCAGGGTGTCTACTTAGCATTGGGTGCCGATCTGATGCAGCAGATCATCTCTCAGCTGGGAGAGGGCGTGAAGAAATTCGGTGAGCTTTCTCAGACGCCTATTATTCTGACAAGTCCGGTCATCCGCATCTATTTGGGGCGGCTTCTCTCTCAGTTTTATCCAAATCTCTACGTTCTGGCTTTCAATGAAATCACCAGCAATGTGCAGATCCAGGCGCTCGGCAATATCACCCTTGGGCGGGTTGAGGCCGAACGCATGAAGGAGGTGGTGGATAAGCGATGAACGACATGGTACCACCAAAAAGTGACGGCTCGGCGAACGGTGAGACTGAGATCCTGTCCCAGCCGAAAATTGACGCGCTGTCCACTGAAGAACTTCTGTCACTTTACAAACAGACCGGACATGAGGAGTATAAATGGCCGCTGGTTCTGCGGTACACAGGCCTGATCAAGAGCATCGCTCTGCATGTTGTCGGAGTTTATAACGGGTTTGCCCAACTGGACGACATTGTAAATGAAGGGATCATTACGCTGATGAGCGCCGTGGACAAATATGATCCCGACAAGGGGACCAAATTTGAAACGTATGCCTCAAAGCGCATCCGGGGCATGATCATCGATTTGGCCCGACGACAGGACTGGCTGCCCCGCAGCGTGCGCAGGCGATCCCGGGAGATTGATCAGGCGGTGAACGACCTGTGCGGCACACTGGGCCGGTTTCCCACTGAGCAGGAAATTGCCGATAAAATGGGGATCGGACTGGAAAAGTATCAGGGCGACCTGGCCAGCACTGCCCTGAGCGGAGTCGTATCCCTGGAGGCAATTTTCGAGCGCCGGGGTGAGGGCGACACCGGGGTGTTCCTGACAGATGCCGATACGGGCAACCAGCCGGATGAGAGCCTGCAGCGCATGGAACTGCGGGAGAAGCTGGTAGAAGCGATCCGTTCCCTCCGGGAAAACGAGCAGATGGTGCTCTCGCTGTACTATGAAAAGGGTTTAAATATGCGGGGAATCGCCCAGGTGCTCGACGTCAGTGAGCCGCGGGTTTCCCAGATTCACAGTCGTGCTATTCAAAAGCTGCGGGCTTATCTGCAGTCTTATCTGGAGCCGGTCATCTAAGAGCGACTCCGAAGGAGGGGAAAGAGGATGTTCAAAGGTTTCTATAACCTGACCTCCGGCATGCTGTCTCAAGGGCGGCGGCTGGACGTGATTGCAAACAACATGACCAATGTATCCACGGCCGGTTATAAGGCGGACACCTATACGGACAGCACGTTCCATGAGTATATGGTCAGCCGGACCGACAACAAGGACAAGTCTCAACCTGTGCAGCTGGGCAAAAGCAGCTATATCCTGGCGCCCAGCAAGCTCTATACAGACTATACCCAGGGCGTTCTGGAGCCTACAAACCAAAATCTTGACTTTGCCCTGGAGGGTGACGGCTTTTTTGCCGTGCAGACGGACAACGGAACGGCGTACACCCGGGCGGGCAACTTTTCCCTGGATGACGAGGGCTATCTGTGCCTTCCCGGTGAGGGACGAATTCTGGACATCAGCGGGGAACCCATTGTTCTGGGGACGGATAAGATCAATGTGGACACTACGGGTGCCATCTACACGGAGCAGGGCAGCTATCTCGGCCAGATCGGTGTATACTCATTCCAAGACAATACCCAGCTTACGCGCGACGCGCAGGGGTTGTTTACTGCGGGTGGACAGACGGCCGCAGCCGCTTCCGCCACTGTCCACCAGAAAATGGTGGAGCGGGCGAACGTGGAGCTGGTGCAAGAGATGACCAGCATGATGACCGCCGAGCGAGCGTTTCAAAGTGCCGCTCAGGTAAGCAAAATGTACGACCAGCTGATGAGCAAGGCCGCCACGGATCTGGGTAATGTTTAAAGGCTGAAAGGAGACCGCAGAAATGAACATGTCCTTTTATACCGCCGCTGTGGGCGCCGCACAGCAGCAGGATCACCTGAATGTCCAGGCGAATAATATCGCCAATGTCAATACATATGGCTACAAAGCACAGACACCCAGCTTTGCCTCTTTGATGTATAGCAACATCGACGGGATCAACAGCGAAAAGCTGCCCAGAGGTTCCGGCGCCAAAATGTCCATGACGGACACGGATTTTCAGAGTGGAGCCATCGATGAGACGGGTCTTGCACAGGATTATGCCATTCTGGGAGACGGCTTTTTCGCCTTGTATGACCCGTCCAGCGGAGAGATCTCTTACACCCGGGACGGCTCCTTTACCCTTTCGCAGTATCAGCGTACCAATGCGGACGGGGACGCAGAGACCGATTTGATGCTCTCTGATGGTCAAGGCCGGTTTGTATTGAACGACCGCGGCGCTCTGCTGACCGTTACGGACCCGGAGGCGGATCAGCCGGTGGGCGTCTTCGACTTTTCCAGCACCGACGGAATGGTGCGCGTGGGCGATAACCGTTTTGTCCCCGCGAATAAAGACGGCCAAGTTCGGTTTGGCACCGGTACTGTCAAACGCGGTGTGCTGGAAGCTTCCAACGTGGATCTGGCACAGGAGATTACCAAAGTGATTGAGGCCCAGCGGTCTTTCAGCTATGCACTGAAAATGGTGGAAACCTCGGACGAGATCGAAACAACTGCCAATGGCCTCAGGACCTGAGACTGAAAGGAGCGCGGAATGGACATTAAGAATTACAGCGACCTGAGCAGCCTTGAAATTGACACGCTTCGGGAGATCGGCAGCATCGGTACGGGAAACGCAGCCACGGCGCTGTCCCAGCTGCTGGGCAAGGAGGTGCGGATTACCTTGCCTGAGGTCCGGATTATGGGATATAACGAGGCCATTGAGTGGATCGGCGGGCCGGAAATTATTACGGCCGGTGTTTTAACACAGCTGGGCGGGGAGATCAACGGGATTATGCTCTCTGTACAGCAGATGGATTTCGTAAAACTGGTGATTTCCGAGGTGCTGGGTGAACCGATTGAGAAGTTCGAACAGCTGCGCGAGATGCAGACCTCTACCCTGATGGAGGTGGGCAACATCATGCTCTCCACTTTCATCAACGCCCTAAGCGCATTGGCCGGCATCGCCATTACGCTAACAGTTCCCGCATTTGCAGTGGATATGCAGGGGGCTATTCTGGAGGCACCGATGGCTGCTTTCGGCGGACAGTCCGATTACATAATGACCATCGGCGGAAATTTTGTCTGCGACGGTAAGCAGGTACCCTGCAGGCTGCTGCTCTCCCCGGATGTCCGCTCTTTGAATTTTTTGCTGCGAAAGTTAGGCGTTATGGATGAGTGAAGACAAATTTGTGGTTGGAATTGCGGATATGAAGTTGGCTCAGCGCGGGGATAAGCTTATAACCTATGCGCTGGGATCCTGCATCGGCATCTGCCTTTACGATCCGCAGATTAAGCTCGGTGCGCTGGTTCATATTATGCTGCCGCTGAATATGGAGGCGGGGCGAAAAAATGCATTCAAGTATGCGGATACGGGTATCCGTGAGACGCTTGCGCAGATGGCTGTTGCGGGGGCGAATCGCACGAAGATCACGGCTAAAATTGCGGGCGGGGCCACAATGTTTGCCCTGACAGGCGGCATGCTGGGGAATATCGGCCAGCGCAATGCGGAGAGTGTGCGTCAGGTGCTCAAGCGGGAGGGGATTCCTCTGCTTTGGGAAGATGTGGGCGGTACGGTGGCTCGCACTATGGAATTTGACAGCGCCACCGGTGCCGGGACAATTCGATCCTATGGGCAGCCGGTCAAAAATTTCTGACATCAGACTGTGGTGCGGATAGAAAAGCTCCGGGGCTGCTCCGCGCATTCCGGAAAATCAATGCAAAAGGATGGGATACTATGAAAAACAGCAACGAAATTCTGCTTGAAACGGGCACGAATGAACTTGAGGTTATGCAGTTCACTGTCCAGGGTGAATTGTATGGAATCAACGTTGCCAAGGTGCGGGAGATCATGCTTTCGGCACCGGTCAAGCCGATGCCCCACGCCCATCCGGCGGTGGAGGGAATTTTCAAGCCGCGGGACAAAGTGCTGACCGTGGTGGACCTGCCCCGCTACCTCAGCGGCGCTCCGGTTGAAAAGCACTCGAAAGATCTGTTTATTGTGACGAATTTTAACCAGATGTACGTTGCATTCCGCGTGGATAGCGTGGAGGGAATCAGCCGTATCTCCGGGGAAAAGATCCAGAAGCCGGATGCTGCTGCGGCCAGCGGAGCGGAGGGCTTGACCACCGGGATTGCACAGTGCGGTGACGACCTGGTGACTATCCTGGACTTTGAGAAAATCGTGGGGGATATTGCTCCCGAGACGGCTGCCCGGCTAACGGGATATTGACCACCTGAGAGCGCGGTGTTTAGCCCATCTGCATGGCGGAGGGCTTCGCGCTCTTGGGCCGACTGATGCAGGAGCCATGATCTGTGCAGGATATACGAACCCGTACCTGTTCTCCACTGGGCAGGAACTTTGGAATGAATTGCAGCAGCTGCGCGGAACAGATGTGAAACAGAAATAAAAAGGTGACCGTTACCACCGAGCATTTGAGACAGTGTCTCATTGTGAACGTCCCATTCACGGATGCATCCGAAGAGGCCTGGTACTATACCAGCGAGGCATATGCTTACAATAAGGGCCTGTTTTCCGGTACGTCTGCGACAGCATTCAGCCCGAACACCACCATGACCCGCCAGATGATCTGGATGGTGCTGGCGCGTATGGACGGCAAGACACCTGCCGATATGGGCTCAGCCCGCGCATGGGCCGTGGAAAACAACATCTCCGATGGTTCTAATCCGACAAACCACATTACCAGAGAACAGATGACCGTAATTCTGCACCGCTACACCCAGTACAAGGGTTACGATACCACGCAGGGCGGCCTTCAATCGGACGGCTGCGCTGCGTTGCGCGTTTAAAAACTATAAAGCACCCAAAGACACCTTAGCGTCTTTGGGTGCTTACTGTATTTCTGGTGCTGCTTTATTTGTGATACGCTCGTATGAGTAATGCGCCCAGGCCCTGCCCTCTTATTGGTGTCTGGGATTTTCCCGTACCATCCGACAGGCGGAGATGATCTGTGCTGTAACGGCGGCGCCGAATTTTCCCTCATAAACGGAAAACATGGGAGTGATCTGGCTGGGCTGCATGACGATGTACTTCGGAGTCAGATTGGACAGTGCCAGTGCCTTTACATCTGCCTGACAGCGTGCGCACATGCACATTCCCAGCATTTGCATATATTTGGGAGCCTTGTCTTCTACCAGCGCCTGAATGACGTTGTAATATTTCTGTCCGGGCTGCGTGGGGGCGTCCACCAGGGGTTGATCCTCCGACGGGAACTCTGCAGTCTTAGGGAAGGATTCCTCTGTTTGCGCAGCGGCCACAGCTGCTGTAGCCTGAACAGAATTGTCTTGCGTCTCGGGCTGGCTTTCAGATTCCTGTGCCTGTAGGGGCGGAACTGTCGGCACGGAAGATTCTGTTGCGAGTGGCTTATCAGTTTCTGTTTCCATTTTTAAAGCCTCCAAAATCGTGTTTGCCAACGCATCATCGTTCGCACGGGCTACTTCCAGGATAGGGGCGATGGGCGGATGCACGGGAGATACCACAGCAGCGGAGTCCGGAGCTTCTGCGCCTGTTTCTGCCCCTGCCCCTGTAATTACATTCAATACATGTGCGGTTTTGCTGGTTTTTGTACTTTTTTTACCGGTTGCCATTTTCAAACCTCCTCAGATGCATCGGTCAGAGCTGCTCCGGCTCAATGCAGAGCCAAAATTTCACGGGTCAGGTTCCGGAAATCCAGCGCGGGCTTGGAGCCGGGAGCATAAGTCAGGATGCTTTCTCCATGTGCGGGCGCTTCCGCCACGGCCACGCCCGAGCGGATAGCAGTCTGAAATACCCGGGTATGGAGCTGACGGGCAACCTGCTCTGCCATATCCCGCACTTCCCTGTTCAGATTTAAACGGGGATTATACTTGTTGAGCAGAATGCCCAGCACCTGCAGCCGCGCATTATAACAGCGCTGGACTGTTTCGATGGTATCCTTGATCTGAGAGACACCCAGCAGACTCAGAATTTCAGGTGCCATGGGAATAATCAACGCATCCGACGCCACATAGGCGTTTACCGTCAGAACATTGAGCGCGGGCGGAGTGTCGATAATGATAAAATCGTACTGCTCTTCTACCTGAGAGAGCTGATCGCGCAGCAAAAATTCCCGCCCGGGACGATTAAACTCCAATTCCGCCGCAGATAAAAGAATGTTGGCAGGCAGGAGATCCATTCCCTCTTCCGTGGGAACGATGGCCTTTTCAATTGGGGTGCGCCCCTTAAATACGTCATAAATGGTGGCACAGTTTTCAATGTCCAGACCCAGACTGAAGCTCAGACTGCCCTGGGGGTCCAGATCCACGCCCAAGACACGCTTTCCCTGTCTAAGGAGAGCGCTCATCAATGCGGCGGCGGAGGTCGTCTTTCCGACACCACCCTTTTGATTGGTGATGGTAATGATCGTAGCCAAAAAAACCCTCCTCCATTGGAATAAACTTTCTGTCGAAACTCTTAATTTTACTATACTATATGCCGATAAAAAAGTATAGAGCAGAGTGAAAATTTATTCCCGCCTAAGCGGGTTGATAAAAATCGAAAGGGGCGAGTGAACGATGTCATCTTCCGTCAGTGGAGTGACCAGCAGCAACTCCAGCAGTATTTATGGAACCAGGAACGTACTCTCCGGTCTGGCCACCGGTCTGGATACCGAGAGCATGATTGAAAATGCTGTCAGCGGTTACAACACCAAAATCACAAGCTTGCAGCAAAAGCAGACCAAACTGACCTGGAAGCAGGAGGCCTATCGGGATATCACCGATCCGATGGTTCAGTTCAGCCGTAAGTATACCTCTTACACCTCTTCTACCAACCTATACAGCGCCAGCTTCTTCAACAATGCCGTGACGACCACGACCAACGGAGATAATGCATCTGCTGTTTCAGCCAGCGGAAAGACATATAGTGATGTGCAGATTTTAGGCATCAAAAGTTTGGCTGCTAAGGCGACTTACAATTCAACTCAACTTAGCGGAATAGATTCTTCAAACCCTGAAACTTTAAAAGCAACAATTACTGGTGATGATATCACACTGTCAAGTACAATGACATTAAGTACGGTTTCTGGTACACTGTCACTGAATTACGGGTCTGACAGAAGCGTTGATATAAGCTTTGATGATCTAGAGATATACAGTGATATAAATGACTTGACAGATGCAATCAACACAAAGCTTGCAGCTCAAACATTATACAATAGTGATGGAGACCAAGTTGCGGCATCAACAATGATTAAGGCATCAGTTGACGGGGATAACATAGTATTTTCAGACAATCAATCCGCCGGGAATAGTGTTACAATCGGAGCGGCAACTGGCGATATAGCTAGTACATTATCTATTGACACCAGTGGGGATGCAAGCACAATAACTGTTGGAAGTACAGCATTAAATGACACAAGCGGCACACTTGGAGAATATTTGTCTGGAAAGTCATTGACAATGACAGTTGATGGAACAACCAAGACAATAAATTTGCCAACATATGCAGCTTCGGGAGACAATACACAAGATACAATAGACTTTGTAACAGCCTTAAACAAAACAGTGCAGGGCGCATTTGGCACTGGTGTTACAGTAAGCAATGCCAGCTCTGGAGAAACACTGGATTTAAAGATTCAGGGACAGGCAGGGTCAACAATTAGTGTAACATCTGGCAATATATCAAATGCATTAGGGCTTGAGGATAATACTACAAGCTATCTTGATACAAGCAAGACACTGAGCAGTATCCTTGGCGAAGATATTTCTGATTCTGCACTTATCATTAATGGTGTGACGATTGGAACATATTCATCATCAACAACTCTTGAAACCATCCTTAGTGATATCAACGCCAATTCAGAAGCAGGAGTAACTGTTAAGTTTTCTAAAACTACAAATAGCTTCTTGTTTACATCTGATGAGACTGGGGCATCCAGTGGCATAAGCTTTGGCTTAGATGCAGATGGAAATGCTGAGACAAATGATTTGGCATACAAGTTATTCGGAGGAGCAGATGAATCTGGGTCTGATGCCGAATTATCCATGGAAGTAAACGGAATCACATACAGCAATATCACACGGAGTTCAAATAGCTTTAATGTTGATGGACTGACAATTAATTTAAGTGATACATTTGGATATACAACAGAAGATGAAACAGATACAGACGGAACTGTGATAACACCTGCAGGAACATTTATAGATGGTACTGACCCCGTCACTTTTACCACCTCCGCCGACGCGGACACCATTGTCGATGCCGTTACCAGCATGGTGGACGACCTTAACGCCATTATGGAGTCGGTGCACGATGCCTATTCCACGCAGCCGCTGACCAAGAGTGACGGCAGCTCGTATGATCCGCTCACGGATGACGATGAGTCGGACATGACCGATTCCGCCATCGAAGCGTACGAGGAGAAGGCCAAGACCGGCCTGCTGTTCGGCGACAGCGACTTGAGCAGCCTGTATTCCAAGCTGCTTTCCGCTGTCCAGTCCTCCGGTACGGCGGGGTCCACTCTGCGCAGCATGGGGATCACCACCTCCTACTCTGATGGCCTGACAGTCCTCAGCGTGGACGAAGACGCCTTGCGGGACACGCTGGAAACCGATCCGGATTCGGTTCGGGACGCGTTCACCAGCACCACCGGAACCGGCGGACTGATGACCAATATCAAGAGCATCATGGACTCTTACGCCTCCACCACCGGCGCCACAAAGGGCATTCTGATCCAGAAGGCGGGATCCACTTACTCTTCGCTGTCTCTGCTGGACAACAGTCTGCAAGACCAGGTTGACGATCTGGATGATCAGATCGACAAATGGCAGGACAAGCTGTCCGACAAAATCGATTATTACACGTCGCTGTTTACCAAGCTGGAGGAACTGACTTCGCAGATGAATTCTCAGAGTTCTCTGCTTTCCGGAATGCTGGGAAGCTGACAAAGGCTGCGGAGAAAAGGAAAGGAAGCCTAACGTATGAACGCACAGGGTTATCAGCAGTATAAGGAGCAATCTGTTAATACCATGACTCCGGGAGAACTGCTGCTGCTGCTTTTTGATGAGCTGGTCAAACGGGCGGCACGGGCCGATTTGGCGCTGGAGAGCAAGGACTATCCTCTTTTTGAAGACTCGGTGGATCGTTGCCTGGAGATTCTGCGCTATCTGGACAAGACATTGAACCCCCAGTATCCGATCAGCGGAGAACTGCACAGACTGTATGATTTTCTCTGCTATGATTTCAGCCGGATTCGTGCCGGACGCAACAAAAAGGAGCTTGCCCGCGTTCGGCCCATGCTGTCTGAGCTGCGCAGCAGTTTTCAGGGAGCGTCCAAAAACACTGCGGAGAGGTGAGTGCTTTGCAGAAACAAGATTTTGCAGAGATTATAACGCTTGAAAAGCGGATTTATGCCAAGCTGAACGAGGTCATGGGCATTACCCGAGAACTGGCCGAGGCAGTGAGCCGGCGTGACCGCGTTGCCGTACAGATGCTGATTTCCACCCGGCAGCAACCGGTGCTGGAGCTGCAGGATCTGCATGCCATGGCACAGCTCAAACGCTGTGATCTGAGTGGAGAGGATGAACAGCAGTTTGACCGCCTGTTTTCCGGCGGAGATACCTAT
>QKDF01000243.1 GCA_003245395.1 Clostridia bacterium | reverse complement strand
AAATATGCGGCTCCCAGCGGCATGGACGGCCAGGGCGCCCGCAAGTCCGGCAAGGACGGGATCGATCTGATCATTAAAGTCCCCCGGGGTACGCTGGTCCGTGACACAGAAATCGGCGAAATCATTAAGGACATGTCCGGGAACGAGCCTTTTGTCCTGAGCAAAGGCGGTCGGGGCGGCTGGGGCAATCTACACTTTGCCACTCCCACCCGGCAGGTTCCCCGCTTTGCCAAAGCGGGACTGCCCGGTGAAAGCCATGATGTCACGCTGGAGCTCAAGCTCCTGGCAGACGTAGGCCTGATCGGCTTCCCAAATGTGGGCAAATCCACGCTGCTGTCCGTAGTCTCCAAAGCGCAGCCCAAAATCGCCAACTACCATTTTACCACCCTCTACCCCAATCTGGGCGTGGTGTATATAGACGAGGGCCGCTCCTTCGTCATGGCGGACATCCCCGGTATCATCGAGGGTGCATCTGACGGTGCCGGTCTGGGCCACGACTTCCTCCGCCACATTGATCGCTGCCGTCTGCTGGTGCATGTGGTGGACGTCTCCGGCAGCGAGGGCCGGGACCCAGTGGCTGATTTTGATGCCATCAACGAAGAGCTGGTGCAGTACAGTCCCGAACTGGGCAAGCGGCCGCAGATCGTGGCCGCCAATAAGGTGGATATTATGGAGACGCCGGAAAATCTAGAACGGCTCCGCTCCCATGTGGAAGCCAAGGGCTTCCAGCTGTTTGAAATTTCCGCCGCCGCCCATCAGGGCATCCGGCAGCTGATGCAAAAGGTAAGCGAGATGCTCTCCGCCCTCCCTCCCGTCACCGTATATGAGCCGGAGTATGTCCCCCGTCCTGCCCAGGTGGACAGTTCCGAGCCTTTGCACATCGAGCGGACCGACGACGGCACCTGGCTGGTGGAAGGTCCCTGGCTGCAGCGTCTGATGGGCAACGTGAACTTCAACGACTATGAAAGCCGGATGTATTTTGACCGCACATTGCGGGAATCCGGTCTTTATCAGCAGTTGGAGCAGCAAGGCATTGAGGATGGCGACACAGTCTCCATGTACGATTTCGAGTTCGAGTACCAGCGGTAAGCTGGTCGCATATTCCCTGAAATTTGATTGATTTTTCGATGAAAATTGCGCCGGTGGATGATAATATCCATCGGCGCAATTTTCTGCGGTGGCAATCCCCGGAAAAATGATTTTCTGATTTTACAATCGGTTTTCTCCGTGGTTCTTTGTTCTTTTCATGGCGTAAATCGCAAAAAACTCTATGGAAGAGAACTCAAAATTGTGATATAATGTATTAGAATTTATAATTATCCGCGAAATTGGATAGAAACGAAAAAGAGGGCCTTTCCATGACGCTTGTCAATATCATGAGCATCTACTTTTTAATCATGGTTGTTGGAACTGTCTATTCCGCGGCCCATATCCGCTCTTTGAACAATTCCAAGTATGCGCAGGTTCTTGTGCTGCTTTGCCTGGCGATCTGCTTTTACATCTTCGGGTACACGCTGGAACTCAATGCCGTGAATTTGTTTCAGCTGCTGTTCTGGAACAAAATCGAATATATCGGAATTCCCTTTGTCTCCGCGCTGTGGCTCCTGGCGGGACTGCTGTACACAAACCATTTGAACCGCTATCGGAAAACAATTTTAACGGCCATATTCCTTATCCCTCTGATTACGCTGGTCTTACGGTTTACGAACGACTACCATCACCTCTATTTCTCCTCGCTGACTTTTCTTCGGGAATACAGCATGATTCGCCTGGTGAAAAATCCCGGTCCTTGGATGTACGTGCAAACAGCCCACTCCATGTCGATGATCCTCATTACGCTGGCATTATTTATACAGGACTCCGTCAAATCCGGTGAAGCCAGCATCGGTAAGATCGGTCTGATTTCCTCAGCTTCTTTTATTGCCGTCGTCGGACTGATTCTCTCTCTGGCTAAGCCCTTTGGACTGCACATCGACTATATGGCGCTTTGTCTTCCTGCAACCTGCGTACTCATGATTGTGGCCATTTTGCGCTATGAATTTCTGGAGGCAAAGTCCATTGCCAGAAACAAGGTATTTGAAATCAGCAGGGACGCCTTCTTTCTGGTCAACCGGCAGGATAAAATCATCGATTATAATTCCAGCGCCAAAGAGATTCTGGAGTACCTGCAGGCCGATCCCTCCAGAGAACAGTTCTCCAAGCTGTTTTTACCGATCCCCGGATTCCCGGAAAGCACCTCCGGCGGCACATCTTATGTCACCATACTGAATCCGGGAGAACAGGAACGATACTACGAGGTCACCGCCAGAGGGATCAATGAACACAGCACTCTCCAATGCTCGATTAAAACCGTGCGCAATGTTACAGAAATCTACAAGTTAAATGAAAATCTGCAAAAGCAGGCTATGGTGGACGAACTCAGCGAGCTGAGCAATCGCAGAGCTTTTATGCAGCTAGGTCAAAAACTGGTTGCCAACGCTGACGTATCAGGTGCTTCCGTTCACCTGCTCATGATGGATCTGGATCTTTTCAAGCGGGTCAACGATCAGTATGGCCACCATATGGGAGATCAGGTCATTCAGGTCTTCGGTCAAATTCTGAAAAAAACGTTCCATACAGACAGCCTCGTTGCCCGTCTGGGCGGTGAAGAATTTGCAGTTTTGCTCTCCGGGTTCAGCGACGATGAGATATATGCCCGTGCAAATATGGTACTGAAAGGGACCGAGCAGTATGCGTTTCATTTTCAGGCGGAGGTATTCCACGTCACTGTCAGCATCGGTGTTTCCAAGAAGGGCCCTGGTACGGAGGATCTCAACAACCTGATGAGAGTTGCAGACAAAGCTCTTTATCAGTCCAAGGATTTCGGACGCAACTGCGTCACCATATTGTGATAAAAGCCCGATGTGCCGCTGATGCATGCAAGCGGCGCATCGGGCTTTTCCTGTAGCCTTCGCCACAGGAAAGTATTGCCCATGCGGAACAACATCTCACCTCTGATGAATAAAATAAGCAGGGGTGATCATTTGGCGATCAAAATTTTCATTGACCAAGGACATAACCCGTCGGGTTCAGGCTGGAATACCGGAGCGGAAGGCAATGGCCTGTACGAGCAGGACATTACCTTTGCAGTCGGTTCTTATCTTGCCGATATTCTGGACCAGGACCCGCGGTTTGAAGTGCGTGTTTCCCGGGAGGCCGCCGATACGGTGCTGGGAACTTCCAACGCCACCAGTCTGCAATCACGCGTCAACATGGCTAACAGCTGGCCCGCAGACTATTTTATCAGCATCCATGCCAACGCAAGCACTGATCCCGCAGTCAGCGGCACAGAGGTGCTGGTGCATTCGCAATATACCCAATCCTATTGGCTGGCGCAGCATATTCAAAACGCCATCATTTCCCGGATGGGTACGAAGGATCTTGGAATCGTTCTCCGTCCGGGCCTGTTTGTCCTGCGGCGCACACAGATGCCAGCTGTCCTTGCGGAGCTTGGATTTATTACTAACGAACAGGATGCCGCGCTGTTGCGCGATGATCCGCGGGGTTTCGCCCAGGCCATTTATCAAGGCCTGCTGAGTTACTTCGACTTGCCGCCAACGCGGGAATAAAAATATCATCTGCTCCGCTTCGGATCTGAAAGCATAAAAAGTCCGGACAAAAGTCCGGACTTTTTATCTATTTGGGATCATCCCGGCGGCGTAAGACACAAGCGCCTGTCTTATCACATGCGCCGCAGCCCATGCAGTGTGACGGGCCGTTTGAATCACGGTTGATCGCAGCCCAGATCACCGTGGTGATCACCAATACGGGAATCAGAATCAGCCATTCCATCAGCCGCACCTCCTTGGATTGATAATCTATCAATATCATGTTGCGGTTCCATATGTCAGTGACATCCGCAACATCTTACACCAGCAATCCAAGTCCCATTGCGCAGAGGATATCTTCCGGCGCGCCACGCAAGGGCGGCAGCGGAAATTCCTGCGGTTCTACCCATTCACCGTCCGGTCGGAGCATTGCACGCTGAACACACGCCACAGTGCCGGTCTCTCCCAGGCTGGAAAATGTCAGGCTATTTCGCGCCGAAAGGCCGCAGGACACCACGCGCTCAGCCCGAATCTGCCGCTGGGCCAGCATCCCCCACTCGCCCGGCAGCAGCACCGTGCCGCAGGCGCACACCAATCCCGGCGTATCGGAGAGCACCCTGCACCCGTTGCCGGAAAGAGCCAGAACTTCCCAGCGTCTGCCGGAGAGTTCCTCCGGTGTGCGCACAAATTTCACGCCTGCCGGCAGGGGCATGAGCGGCAGTGAATCTCCGCCGAAAAACGCTGCATCCACCATTCGTTCTTCCCCCTCTCTTGCGTCAGTATCTGCCTGGGAATCCGCTTTATGCAAATTCCCTCTCGTTTTTTTTTAAGGACTATGGTACAATATCAGAAAAGATTCGAGGTGACCGTTTCTTGCATGTACTTGCCCATATGCACACCATCAACCGCCACCGCCATCTGGTATGCATGTATTGTTTCCGTCTGGGTCTGTACTGGCAGGGACTGACCCATGACCTGACAAAATATTCTCCTCAGGAATTTTGGATCGGCGCCCGGTATTACCAGGGCGACCGCAGCCCCAGCGACGCCGAGCGCAAAGAAAAGGGCTACAGTTCCGCCTGGATGCACCACAAGGGCCATAATCGCCATCACCTGGAATACTGGACGGATTTTGGGCTGCTTCCCGATGGAACCATGGGCATTGCGGGCGTGGAAATGCCCGTCAAGTATGTGGCTGAGATGTTCTGCGACCGTCTGGCCGCCAGCCGAATCTACCGCGGTCAGAAGTTCCGGCAGGAAGACCCCTGGCAGTTTTTCCAGTATTCCAAGTCCCATACCATTCTGCATCCCAACACTGCCGCTTTGTTGGAATCCATGCTGCTCAAACTGAAAGACGAAGGCGAAGATGCCGCTTTTGATTATATCCGGCATGATATTCTGGGAAAATGACGCTGCCGCGCAGATGCGCGGCAGCGTTTTATTTAGATGGCTGTTTTTCTTTCTCCAAATGGGACTTGAGCTTTCTGGCTTCGCGCTTCCACTCCTCTAAAAGAGACTGTGTTCCGCTTTTGAT
>QKDF01000140.1 GCA_003245395.1 Clostridia bacterium | reverse complement strand
GGTGTGCGGACCTGCTGAAAACCAAGGTGCGTGCAAATGAGTCCACCCCGTCCGCCAGCGCTATGCAGCTTACCGGACACTGTGACATTTTGATTATCACCGCCGTTGAAGTGGTGGAGGAGATGCTGAAAGAAGCCGGAAAGTAACCGGGAGGAGCCGTTTATGTCCTTTGCCCATTTACATGTTCATACGGAGTTCAGCCTTTTGGACGGGGCGTGTCGGATCAGAGAGCTGCCCAAACTGGTCAAATCCATGGGACAGGAAGCCTGTGCCATTACAGACCATGGGGTGATGTACGGCGTGATCGACTTTTATCGCGCCTGCAAGGAAGCGGGAGTCAAGCCGATCATCGGCTGCGAAGTATATGTAACTTCTCAGGGTCGCACTCGCTTTCAAAAGCAGCACGAGTTTGACGCCGAAAGCCGCCATCTGGTGTTGCTGTGTGAAAATGAGGAAGGCTATCGAAATCTTTCCTATTTGGTGTCGATGGCCTGGACCGAAGGATTTTATATCAAGCCCAGGATCGATTTGGAACTGCTGCGGGAGCATCATCAGGGCTTGATTGCTCTGACGGCGTGCTTGGCGGGAGAGGTTGCTCGGCGGTTGCGGAATGGTGAGTATCAGTCGGCGAAGAACTATGCACTGGAGCTTTCCGACATCTTTGGTCCTGACCATTTCTATCTGGAACTGCAAGATCACGGTATCCCGGAACAACAGGTGGTTAATCGGGGCGTTCTGCGGATTCATCAGGAGACGGGAATCCCAATGGTGTGCACTAATGACGCACACTATTTGCGGAAAGAAGACGCCGAAGCCCACGATGTGCTGCTGTGTATCCAGACAGGGAAGCTGTTGTCGGATGAAAACCGTATGCGCTACGAGCCACGTAATTTTTACCTTCGTTCTCAGGAAGAGATGGAGACGCTGTTCAGCGAATATGAGGATGCGGTGGACAACACTGGCCGTATTGCGGAGCGGTGCAGCCTGGAATTTACCTTTGGTAAATATCATTTACCGGAATTTCAGCTTCCTCCCGGCTATGACAGCTATACATACCTCAAAGAGTTGTGCGATGATGGCTTTACACAGCGGTACGGAGGCGCGCATCCGGAATATCGCAGCCAGCTGACCTATGAACTGGAAATGATTCAGCACATGGGTTTTACAGACTATTTTCTGATCGTCTCTGACTTTGTGCGCTTCGCCCGGGAATCCGATATTCCTGTCGGGCCGGGGCGCGGCAGCGCGGCCGGCAGCATGGTATCCTATTGTCTCTATATCACGGACATCGATCCGATGGAGTACAGCCTGTATTTTGAACGCTTCCTCAATCCTGAACGAGTCAGTATGCCGGATATCGACATGGATTTCGGGGATACCCGGCGAGGCGAGGTTGTGGATTATGTGCGCCGAAAATACGGCGACGATCATGTTGCTCAAATTGTTACGTTCGGAACGATGGCGGCCCGTGGCGTAATCCGGGATGTGGGCCGGGTAATGGGACTGCCATACGCCGATGTGGATCAGATTGCAAAGCAGGTGCCCAATACGCTCCACATCACGCTGGACGACGCCCTGCGGTTGAGTAAGCCGCTTTCTGATCTTTATGAGACGGATGAAAATGTAAAAAACTTAATTGATACAGCACGCAAGCTGGAAGGCATGCCTCGCAATGCGTCGACTCACGCCGCCGGTGTGGTGATTACGAAAGACCCGGTCTATGAGTATGTCCCGCTGGCCAAAAACGACGAGTCCGTGGTTTGTCAGTATATTATGACCACGCTGGAAGAACTGGGCCTTTTGAAGATGGACTTTTTGGGCTTGCGAAATCTGACAGTTCTGGATGATGCCGTAAAGATGGTGCGTCAGCGGCAAAGCAATTTTTCTCTGTCAGCCATCCCGGAAAATGATCCGGCTACTTTTGAAATGATCGGACAGGGAAGAACTTCCGGCGTATTTCAGATGGAGTCCTCCGGAATGACCGGCGTATGCGTGGGCATGAAGCCGCAATCTATTGAAGATCTGACGGCTATTATTGCTCTGTACCGACCCGGCCCCATGGATTCCATTCCGCGGTTTATCGCCTGTAAGCAGCAACCAAAATTAATCCGGTATCTGCATCCGTCGCTGGAGCCAATCCTATCCATCACATACGGCTGCATTGTTTACCAGGAGCAGGTGATTGAGATTTTTCGCCGTCTTGCTGGTTATTCCCTGGGGCAGGCAGATATGGTGCGCCGGGCAATTTCAAAGAAGAAGGCCTCACAAATCCAGCGGGAGAAGGATGCGTTTCTTCACGGCGACGCGGAGAGGAACATTGCAGGCTGTGTGGCAAACGGAATTCCGGAGGAGACGGCACAGGCAATTTACCAGGACATTTACGACTTCGCCAACTATGCGTTCAATAAGGCGCACGCGGTTGCCTATGCGGTGGTGGCCTACCAGACGGCGTATTTCAAGTGCCATTTTACTAAGGAATATATGGCTGCGCTCTTAACTTCCGTACTGGACAACTCTGATAAAATTTCAGGGTATATCAACGAATGCAAGGACAGCGGGATTCGGCTTTTAGTTCCGGATATCAATCGTTCCTGCGATGTGTTTACGGTGGAGGAGCAGGGAATCCGCTTTGGTCTGGCGGCAATTAAAAATATTGGACGCGGCTTTACTCAAGCAGTTATGCGCGTTCGAAAGGTAAATCACTTCACATCTTTAAGCGATTTCTGCCGACGTATGAACGGCAGTGATATGAATAAGCGGGCCGTGGAAAACCTGATTCGCAGCGGAGCGTTTGACAGCTTCGGAGTCAAGCGGTCACAGCTCCTGAGCGTCTATGAGAGGGTAATGGACTCCATAGCTGCCAGCAGCCGTCAGAACGTGGAAGGTCAGCTTGACTTTTTTTCAATGGCCAATGCAACATCCGAAGCTCCAGCTGCTGTGAAGGAAATTGGCTTGCCGGATATTCCGGAGTTTACTGCCCAGGAACTGATGAATATGGAAAAGGAGACCACCGGTCTGTATCTTTCCGGCCATCCAATGGACGCATATCGTGATACGGTAAAGCAGATGGGCGCAATTCCGATTGGCGCGATTTTGGAAGATTTTGCACAGGAGAACGGCCCGGCACACTTTTTCGATGGCCAGCGGGTAACGCTGGCTGGCATGGTGACTTCAAGCAAGACCAAGACCACCAGAAACAATACTCTGATGGCCTATGTGATGCTGGAAGATGATAGCGCCTCTATGGAATTGCTCTGCTTTTCCAGAATGCTGGACAACTGCGGCAGCTATCTTAAAGAAAATCAGGCGGTTGTTGTCAAAGGAAAGCTCTCGGTTCGGGATGAAAAAGCGCCCCAGCTGATGTGCGACTCTGCTTACCCGATTTCAGGAGCTCCGATTCCGGATGCGATGCGGACTTCCACCCAGTCTGTTAAGGGTGCAGAAGAAAAATTGACGCCGGGCAAAGTGCTCTATCTGCGATTTTCCGGTGCAGAAAGCCCAGAGTTCCTGCACTTTAAGCTGGTGCTGTCCATGTTTCCCGGCAGCACTCCGGTTAAAATCCGTTTGATGGACACCGGAAAGGCGGTGGGGACGACCTGCCTGATGCACCGGGCTCTCCTGCAGGAACTGCAGGATACAATTGGTCAGGAAAATATCGTAATTGGATGATCTGAAGCGCATCTATCTTGCGCAATTAGGATACCCCCGTCTGCTGTCGAGCAGGCGGGGGTATCCTGTAATCAAAAGGTACGGTTGAAGCATCCTATTTTTCGCTTTTTTCATCCTGCCCATCGGATAAAAGAAGATTGACTATTTGGCCGTATAGCCGCTCGGGACTTCCGCGAAAACGTTTGGCAACCTGCTTGGCAATGTCTTCTCGGACCATCATGAGGCTGAGATCCATCACACTGCCCATGTCGTCGGACAAGGAAAGATTGACGGTATAGGTGCCGTTTTCACGGGGAGCAATAGATGCCTTCACCTGACTTTTGCGGCACAGTTTGCGGTTGCAGTCCGACAGGCTTTTGTCGCATCGCGTTCGTACGGAAATGGGTAAATTTGATTCACAGATTTCACTGTTTCGGCGCCCTTTTTCGGTGATGGCGTATAAACCGTCCTCATTTAAACTGAGATGCTCGGTCCGAACCAGGTCTGCGAGACAGTCGGAAAAGTCGAAATAGTCAATGCCATCATCACAAAGCGTCAGTTCCAACATCATGTCAAAAGGAACCGGTTCGGCAATACGGGCGGCAATATAGAGGATCAAAAACTTGATTTCCAGCTTATCATGGATAAAACCGGGCATAGGGTGGCCTCCTTCCTGTGCTGATCAGGCTCAACTCGGCATTTTCTCTGTTAATTATAGCGCAATTTTGGAAGATTTGTACAGAGAAAAATAAAAAGTTTCGCAGCATGCATTGACGGATGGCTTTTAACATGACAAGATAAGAAAAAACTGGGAAGGCGGAGATTTCCATGAAACGTGTCATATCCATGCTTTTAGCGGCTTTGGTTGTGCTGCCGCTTGTATCCTGCGGGCAGCAGGAACCAGCGGCGGTTTCCAATCTGCCTGCGGCTTCTTCGAATGCTTCTGTCTCCGCTTCTTCAGCAGAGACAGAAAAAGAGCCGGAACCAGATATCCCTTCCGGAACAAATCCTCTGACAGGGGAACCTATGGAAGAAGCATATGAAGCGCTCAGACCCGTTGCAGTGATGCTCAACGACCTCAAAGCGGCCCAGCCACAGCTGGGTGTTTCCCAGGCGGATATCATCTACGAGGTTCCCGCAGAGGGCGGAATTACACGGATGATGGCGGTATTCCAGTCTCTGGAAGGTGTTGGAAATCTGGGGAGCATCCGCAGTGCAAGACCTTATTATCTGGAGCTGGCTCTGGGACATGACGCACTTTTTGTCCATGCGGGCGGAAGCCCTGAAGCGTATGAGGACATTCCGTCCTGGGGTGTGGATAACATGGACGGCGTAAACGGAGGAAGCGATGCAAAAATCTTCTGGCGGGACCCAGAGCGGCGTAAAAATGCCGGATATGAGCACAGCATGCTGACTTCGGGCGAAAACATTCAGACATATCTGGATCAGGGATATTTCCGCACGGAGCACAAGAGCGGGTATACATATACGCAACGCTTTGCCGACGACG
>QKDF01000038.1 GCA_003245395.1 Clostridia bacterium | reverse complement strand
CGTCCAGACCGGGAAGTTCGGTGCCGATATGAAGGTGGATTCCCTCAACGATGGACCGCTGACACTGATTCTGGATACCGATACGCTTTGATAGTTCTTCGGCCGATTATTAAAATATCGACAAATGGGAGTTGCTTCAATGAAAAAGCTGGGATTGGTCGGGGGCATGGGGCCCGAATCTACGCTGCTGTATTACCGGGGTATTGCGTTCGGCGTGCAGCAAAAGCTGGGCCGGGAGGAATTTCCCCCGCTGACCGTAGAGAGCATTGATATGTACCGGATGCTGAACTTCTGCGCCCGGAAAGACTACGACGGCCTGACGGAGTTTTTAGGTCGTGCTCTGGACGCTCTGGCCGCTGCCGGGGCGGAGTTTGCCGCGCTGTCGGCCAATACGCCTCATATCGTTTTTGACCGTCTCCGGACACGGTCCCCGCTTCCGCTGGTCAGCATTCTTGATGCCGCCTGTGCGGAAACGCAGCGGCGCGGCTTCACCCGCGTCGGCCTTCTGGGCACCGCCTTCACCATGGAGGGTTCATTTTTCCGCGCCCCCTTCGCTGCCCAGGGGATTGAGCTTGTCATGCCCGCCGCTCCGGAGCGGGAATGGGTGGCCGGTAAAATTGCCGCAGAGCTGGAATACGGCGTGGTAAAGCCTGAAACACGGGCGGGCTTCGTCTCCCTGCTGGAACAGATGCGCCAGCGGGACGGCATTCAGGCCGTGATCCTGGGCTGTACGGAGCTTCCCCTTCTGTTTCAGGAAGCGGCGCCGCCGATGGAAGTGCTGGACACCATGGACATTCACATCCGCGCACTTGTGGAGGAGATTGTCAGGTAACCGGAAGAAATTGTCTCTTTTGTCCGAATGAAACCGAGTAAGGAGTGCATATATGAATATTACGTCCCTGCAGGTTGGGCCCATCGGAACCAACTGCTATCTTTTGTGCGATGAGACCGCAAAGGTCTGCGCCGTGGTCGATCCCGGTGGAGACGCCGACCGGATCGCCGCCGCCATTGCAAAAAGCGGCTGTACGCCGTCTGTGATCCTGCTCACACACGGGCACTATGATCACACCGGCGGCGTCAAGGGTCTGCTGGAGCGGTTCCCCGGTCTGCCGGTATATCTGAACCGCCGGGACGTCTATCCTGCCGGTGATCCGGCGACACAGCTGTTTCCCGTTCTGCCCTGCCCTCTGCGGGACTATGATGAGGGAGACACCGTACCGGTCGGCACACTCACCGTGTCTGTGCTGGCCACACCCGGCCACTCAGAGGGCTCCGTGGTACTGGAGTGCGATGACGTACTGTTCGCCGGTGACACGCTGTTTGCCGGTTCCTGCGGGCGGACAGACCTTATGAGCGGCAGTATGCACAAGATGCTGGACTCCCTGCGCCGCCTGGCCGGTCTGAAGGGCAACCTGACCGTTTTGCCTGGGCACATGGAGCCAACGGATCTGAACTGTGAGCGGTCGACGAATGCCTATCTCCTTCAGGCCATGCGGGGAACCTCCCATGCGTCTGATTTTTGAAGGGCACAACGAGGTCTACGCCGTGGAGCAAACGCTCATGTCCCTGCTTCCCGACGAGCGTCCCACCTATGAGGAGGGAGACGCTGATTGGGCAAAAGTCTGCCTGACAGGCGGTGAAGACCGCGCCGAGGCCGTTACGGAAATGCAGTATCACGGCGTCCGGGGCACAGGCCGGGCCGCCGCCGATCTGACGGGCAGCGCTTACGCCCGGGAAGGCCAGCGTCGGCGCATGCTGCAGATGAGCTTTTTCAAGGCCGCGCAGACGGCAGCCGGTATCACGCCTCCCTGGGGCAGCCTGACGGGTGTACGGCCCGACAAAATGGCGGTGGTGCGGCTGGATGCCGGCCTCACAGCCGAGGAGACCGAGCAAATTTTGCAGGAGGAATATTTCGTCACGTCCCGCCGCGCCCGACTGGCCACCGAGACCGCGCTGATCACCCGGCAGCTTCGGGAAGATTTGGGCCCCAGGGATATCGCCCTGTACTGCGGCATCCCTTTTTGTCCCACCCGCTGCGCCTACTGCTCCTTTGTCAGCCATTCCGTGGAGCGGAGTTTTTCTCTGGTGGAACCGTATCTGGCCGCGCTGGAAGCAGAAGTCCGCTCCGCGGGCCGGATGTGCCGGGAACTGGGGCTACGGGTTCGCGCTTTTTACATGGGCGGCGGTACGCCCACCACGCTGACAGCGGAGCAAATGGACCGTCTGCTGTCTACGCTGGAGCAGTCTTTTGACCTGTCGGCGTGCGGAGAGTATACCGTGGAAGCCGGCCGCCCCGACACGGTGACGCCGGAAAAGCTCACCGTTCTCAAGGCCCACGGCACCACCCGGATCTCCGTCAATCCCCAGACCATGGAGGATACCGTCCTGCGGGCCATCGGCCGGCGCCACACAGCCGCGCAGATTTTCACGGCTATGGAGCAGGTAGCCGCGGCGGGATTTGCCCATGTAAACATGGATCTGATCGCAGGTCTTCCGGAGGATACCCCTGCGGGCTTCCGCCGGTCGCTGGACACCTGTCTGACTCTTGGAGCGGACAATATCACCGTCCACACCCTGAGCCTGAAAAAGGGCAGCCGCATCCTCACCGACGGGCTGCACATCCCTCCGGCGGAGGCAGTGGCGCAAATGCTCGATTACGCGGACCCGGCTCTGCGGGCGGCGGACTACGCGCCTTACTATCTCTATCGCCAGAAATATATGTCCGGCAGCTTTGAAAATGTGGGCTGGTGCCGCCCCGGTGCGGAAAACCTCTATAATGTCTATATCATGTCGGAGCTGTGCTCCATCCTCTCCTGTGGAGCGGGAGGCTCGACCAAGATGGTAGGCGGCCCCGGGCGCATGGAGCGGGTGTTCAATCTGAAATATCCCAAGGAATACACGGAACGCCCCGAAAAAATCGCCGCCAATCAGGCGATCTTCGCCGCATTCTATCGAAATATGGAAGGAGCAACTTAAATAATGGCCTATTCACTCAAGGAAATCAACGAAGCTGTCCGCAGTGATCCCAAGGGTTTTGCAGAAAAGTGCAACGCTGACTTTGAAGCTAAAGTTACCCAGGCGGCGGAAAAAATCGCCCAGCACCGGTCCGAATCTCACATTATCCTTTTATCCGGACCCTCCGGCTCCGGTAAAACCACTACCGCCATGAAAATTCAGGGGGCTCTGGAGCAGCTGGGCGTGATCACCCATACCGTCTCCATGGACAATTATTTCAACACCATTGACCCGGAGACTGCACCCCGCAACCGGGAGGGCGCTATTGACTATGAGTCTCCCTTCTGCCTGGATATTGAGCTTTTGAATCGCCACTTCTCCATGCTGGATCGGGGCGAGACCATCCATGTTCCCAAGTATGAATTCTCCCGCCAGATGCGCTCCAACATCCGCTCTCAGCCGCTGCACCTGGGCGACGACGAGCTGGCCATTTTTGAAGGCATCCACGCCCTTAACGACGTGATCACCGGGAAAAACCCCCACGCCTTCAAGCTCTATATCGCGGCCCGCTCAAATGTGGAGGACGAAGACGGCACCGTGCTGTTCAAGCACTCCTGGCTGCGCCTGTGTCGGCGGCTTGTCCGGGATTATAAGTTCCGCGGCAGCGACGCCGTCGCCACGCTGAAAATGTGGAACAATGTGGTTCGCGGTGAAAAGCTGTATATCTCCCCCTATAAGGAAAACGCCGACCTGATGTTTGACTCTTCCCTGGCGTTTGAATTTTCCGTACTCAAGCCCTATGTGGTTCCTCTGCTGGAGGCAGTGCCCAGAGGCAAATATCCGGAGGCAGACGAAATTCTAGACGCCTTCTCTCGGTTTGAAGCCATGGATGAACAATATATTGCACCCGACTCTCTGGCGCGGGAATTTATCGGCGGAAGCACCTATTCCTATTGATATCCCTCAGAATCATTGAAATTTTTTGGGAGGTCTCTTTTATGAATGAACAACTGGAAGCCCTATTGGAAACCATCCAGAAGACAGCCGATCAGATGGGTACGGCGGCCTCCGGTGTATTGGAGGGAGCCGGGCGCAGAGCCAACGCGCTGCTGTCTGTGGGCAAGCTGAATGTCCGTCTGGCTGATCTGAGCGCAGAGGCCAATGTGCTGCTACGCGAGGTGGGCGAGCTGGTGTATGCCACCCATACCGGCGACCCTACCGATTCCGATGTACTGCTGGCAAAGCTCAAGGAAATTGATGATGTCCGTGCACAGATCCGTGAGATCAATGCTGAAATTCTGCGCCTGAAGGGTGCCGAAGGCGTATGCCCCCACTGCGGCGCGGCAGTAAAGGCCGAGGACCGTTTCTGCAAGGAATGCGGAGGAAGGCTCTGATGGTATACACTTATGCGCAGTATTTGGAAGCCGCGGAGTCTCTGAAAGCGCGCATCGGCAGCTTTACTCCGGAGGTGCTTGTCATTCTGGGTACCGGTCTTGGTTCCCTCGGTGAGCAGGTGGAAGATGCAGTCACCGTACCCTATGCGGATGTTCCTCATATGAAGACCTCCACTGCGCCTGACCACATGGGCCGCTTTCTCTTTGGACGGCTTGCCGGAAAAAACGTTGCCGTGATGCAGGGCCGGCTGCATGGATACGAGGGATATGACTTTGCAGATGTATCCTTCCCTGTACGGGTGGCGTACCTTCTGGGCATCAGAACCATGATTGTGACCAACGCCGCCGGCGCGGTAAATATCAGCTATTCCGCAGGAGACATCATGCTCATCGCGGACCACATCAAACTCTTTGGCACCAGCCCACTGCAGGGGCCGAATCTCCCGGAATTTGGCCCCCGTTTCCCCGATGTCTCCCACACCTATACGCCTGCTCTGCAGCGTCTGGCGCAGTCTGTGGCCGAAGCACAGGGGATTACTCTGCGCTGGGGTGTTTATATGTATTTCCCCGGCCCGCAGTACGAGACCCCTGCCGAGGTGCGCATGGCCCGGACGCTCGGCGCCGATGCGGTGGGCATGTCCACCGTGCCGGAGGTGCTCACCGCAGCCCATTGCGGAATGGATGTGCTCGGTTTCACCCTTTGTACCAATCTGGCCGCCGGGGTTCTGGATCAGCCGCTGAGCGAGGAGGAGGTCATCGCGGCGGGCCGTGCGGCCGGTGATCGTTTTACCGCGCTGGTGCGCGGGTGCCTGCAGGCCATGTAAGACAACGGCTTCGAACGCTCTTTACCGCACCGGG
>QKDF01000003.1 GCA_003245395.1 Clostridia bacterium | reverse complement strand
ATTTCCTTTAAAATGCCGATATCTTCCCGACTGGATTTCTTCCATTATAGTTTCCTCCTGTTCAGAACGATTATCTGGTAGTATACATCATACGGACAAAAAGTGCAAATTTGTAATTAGCGGTTGCAATTTGCACAAAGAAATAGTATTATTAGAACCGTATTCCGGTGATAACTACAATGATTTAAAGAAGTGAAGAGGGAAAGTATGGAAAACGAATTAAACAAAAAGTACGGTTTACCGACAGCGATCTGCATGGTGGTTGGCATCGTCATCGGGTCCGGCGTGTTTTTCAAGGCGGAGGCGGTGCTCAACGCCACCGGAGGAGATATGCCATTGGGCATTCTGGCGTGGGTGATCGTGGGTATTATCATGATTGTCTGCTCCTACGTATTTGCCACTATGGCGACCCGGTATGAAAAGGTCAACGGCCTGGTGGACTATGCCGAGGCTACGGTAGGCGAGTGGTATGCCTATAACATTGGCTGGTTCATGGCGTCCATTTACACACCTGCACTGGTCTCTGTGTTGGCATGGGTGTCCGCGCGCTATTTCTGCGTTCTGCTGGGATGGGATATTACGGGCGGTTCCTGTATGACCATCGCCGCGTTTTTCCTGTGCATGGACTTTGTACTTAATGCACTTTCACCCCGCATCGCGGGAAAATTCCAGGTGTCCACCACCGTTATCAAAATGATTCCTCTGGTACTGATGGCTGTGGTGGGAACTGTAGTTGGACTGACTAACGGCACGTTGGTGCAGAACTTTGCCACGGCTGGCACTGCCTCCGTTTCCACGGGCAAGGGCCTGATGCAGTCCGTGGTGGCGGTTGCCTTCGCCTATGAAGGGTGGATTTTGGCGACTTCCATCAATGCGGAGCTGAAGGATGCCAAGCGCAATCTGCCAAAGGCACTGGTGCTGGGCGCATTTATCGTGGTTGTGACCTACATTTTGTATTACATCGGTTTGAGCGGCGCGGTGACCACAGAGGAGCTGATGGCCAGCGGCCAGGCGGCGGCGAAGATGGCCTTTCAGCGCATTTTCGGCACAGCGGCCGGTACCGGCGTGTTTGTCCTGATTGTGATCTCCTGCCTGGGTACGCTCAATGGTCTGACACTGTCCAACTGCCGCGCATTCTATGCCCTGGCGGCCAGGGGAAACGGACCGAAGCCTGAACTGTTCAACAAAGTGGACCCCGCCACCAACATACCCTCGAATTCTTCCATCCTGAGTCTGGCTTTTTCTGCGTTTTGGCTGCTGTATTTCTATGGCGCGAACCTGGGCGGCGGCTGGTTTGGTAGCTTCAGCTTCGACTCCTCCGAGCTGCCTATCATCACGCTTTACGGTCTGTACATCGCAATGTTTATCCAGTTTATGCGCAAAGAAACCGAACTGGACGGATTCCGCCGGTTTATAATGCCGTTTCTGGGTTTGGTGGGCTGCGCCTTTATGGTGTACGCGGCCTTTGCGGGACATGGAGTTTCCAATGTATTGCACTATCTGGCAATTTTTGCGGTATTTATGGTGATTGGAAATCTGTTTTACGGGAAAAGCAAGACTGTATCTGCACGGTGATTTTTCAAAATTTGCTATTGACAATTGAGGACGGATAGCGTATAGTCGATAAACAGAAAAGGGAGTAGCTGGCACAATGAGGTGTATCCGCGGGCGTCAGTACGGGCTTTTGCCCCGCTCCGGATTGAAATAGCGAGACTTTTGTATCAGTGCGAGGCATTGACGCAAAAGTCTCGTTTTTTTGCGTTTGCCGGGAAAGGATTTGTGAATTATGAAACAGAAGAAACCAATTTGGCAAAAAACTAGAATGGAGTTGTTCCGGGATCTGGAGACATCCGATGCGGGTCTGACGTCCGAGGAGGTAAAGCTCCGGCAGGAGAAGAACGGACTCAACGAGCTGCACAGCGGAGAAAAAAAGAGTACGCTGCGTATTTTCCTCGGGCAGTTCACTGATTTTCTGGTTATCATTCTGATCATTGCCGCCGTGGTTTCCGCTGCGCTGGGGGACTTGGAGAGCACTCTGGTCATTTTGGCGGTCATCACTATGAATGCGATTCTGGGTACTGTGCAGACGGTGAAGGCTGCCGCTTCGCTGGAGAGTCTGAAGCAGATGTCAGCACCCACGGCCAAGGTCGTCCGGGACGGCACTGTGATCCAGATTCCGGGCCGGGAGGTCACCGTGGGTGACGTGGTGGTGTTGGATGCGGGAGACGCGGTTTGTGCCGACGGACGCCTTTTGGAGTGCGCCAGCCTGAAAACAGCGGAGAGCGCCCTAACCGGGGAGAGTCTGCCGGTGGAAAAAGATCCCAGTGAAATCGAGGGCGAAGCCGCACTGGGCGACCGAAAGAATATGGTTTTCTCCGGCAGCTTCGTCACCTATGGCCGGGCACGCTTTTTGGTGACCGACATTGGCATGAGCACGGAGATGGGCAAGATTGCCACTCTGTTGAAAAATACAGAAGAGAAGAAGACGCCGCTTCAGGTCAGCCTGGATCAGTTCGGACGAAACCTGTCCATCGGCATCATTGTGCTGTGTGCCATTTTGTTCGGCGTGAGCGTCTTTGCCCGGCATGAGCCCGTCATGAACGCCTTTTTGTTTGCTGTGGCGTTGGCAGTGGCGGCAATTCCGGAGGCGCTGTCTTCGATTGTGACCATTGTGCTTTCCTTTGGAACCCGGAAGATGGCCAGGGAGAACGCCATCATCCGTCATCTGCAGGCTGTGGAGGGCCTGGGCAGTGTATCCGTCATCTGTTCCGACAAGACCGGTACGCTGACCCAGAACAAGATGACGGTGCAGAAGTATTATGCCGCCGGGCGGATTATCGCATTGGAGGATGCGGATTTTGAGGATCAGGCCCAACGGGATCTGCTGCGGGCAGCGCTGCTGTGCAGCGATGCCACGGTCAATGAAAACGGGGAAATGGGAGATCCAACTGAGACCGCTCTGGTGCGGCTGGGCGAACGGTTCGGCTTTGATGAGGAGATCACCCGTGGAAAATATCCCCGCCTGACGGAGATCCCCTTTGACTCCGACCGCAAGCTGATGTCCACGGTGCATGAGATTAAGGGCGAGCTGCTGCTGGTCACCAAGGGCGCCGTGGATGTATTGCTGGATCGGACACTGGTGAGCGCGGCGGAGCGCACCGAAATTGAAGCGGCCAATGAGGAATTTTCACGGGAGGGCCTTCGCGTTCTGGCTTTTGCACGCAGAAAGCTGGACTGTCCCTCCATCAACCTGTCCGACGAAAACGGAATGACCTTCCTGGGGCTGGTGGCCATGATGGACCCGCCCCGTGAGGAATCCAAGGCCGCTGTGGCAGAGTGTATCGCGGCTGGCATTTGTCCCATTATGATCACCGGCGACCATAAAGTCACAGCCTCCGCAATTGCCAAGACCATCGGAATTCTGACCGAGGGGACGGAGGCTGTCGAAGGTGCCGTGATCGACGCCATGAGCGACAAAGAGCTGCAGGACTTTGTGCCCAGGGTCAGCGTCTACGCCCGTGTTTCCCCGGAGCATAAGATCCGAATTGTCCGGGCCTGGCAGCACCGGGGCAATCTGGTGGCCATGACCGGTGACGGCGTCAATGACGCACCGGCACTCAAGCAGGCGGATATCGGCGTGGCTATGGGTATCACCGGCACGGAGGTATCGAAAGACGCCGCAGGTATGGTACTGGCGGACGACAATTTTGCCACCATCGTCAAGGCGGTGGAAAATGGCCGAAATGTCTATGCAAATATCAAACGGGCCATCGAGTTTTTGCTCTCCGGAAACGCTGCGGGAATTATCGCGGTGCTGTATGCTTCCCTGGCAGCCCTGCCGGTACCGTTTGCGGCGGTACACCTGCTGTTTATCAATTTGCTGACCGACAGTCTTCCGGCCATTGCACTGGGGCTGGAGCCCCACAGCCAAAGTGTCATGCTGGAACAACCCCGCCCGCGCAGCGAGGGAATCCTGACGAGACCCTTCCTGCTCAGCGTGATTTTGGAAGGAAGCGTTATCGCTCTGGCGACAATTACGGCGTTCCACATTGGCCTGGCGCAGGGCGGTGCGTCGGTGGGCAGTACGATGGCGTTTGCGACTCTGTGCTTTACCCGTCTGGTCCATGGCTTTGACTGTAAATCCGCCCGGCCGGTGCTGTTTACGAAGAAATTCTGGAACAACGGTTTTCTGCTGGGGGCATTCGGCCTTGGCTCAATTTTGCTGGGCAGCGTACTGCTGATCCCGGCGCTGGAACCGCTGTTCAGTGTAGCTGCCCTCACCGCCGGTCAGCTAGGCTGGATTGTTGGGCTGTCTTTCGGCAGCATGTTGGTGATTCAACTTCTCAAAGTGCTGCGTATGCGAAAAAACTGACGGAAAAGCCCCAATTTTTTCGGGGCTTTTCTTTTTGCGCGGCAGCAGGTATAATAAGGCAAAAGGAGTGGATGTCCGTGGTAAACACCACACTGTGTTACCTGGAGCGGGGCGACGAATATCTGATGCTCCACCGGGTCAAGAAAGAGAATGATCTCAACCGTGACAAGTGGGTGGGCGTCGGCGGTAAATTTGAAGACGGAGAAAGCCCAGAGGAGTGCCTGCTGCGGGAAACCTGGGAAGAGACCGGCCTTGTTCTGACGGAATACCGTTACCGTGGATTGGTGACCTTTGTCTCTGACCGCTGGCCCACGGAATATATGCACCTGTTTACCGCGACGGAGTGGACCGGAGAGCAGATTATCTGCAGTGAAGGTGATCTGGAGTGGATCAAGAAGAAGGATCTGCGGGCTTTGCCTATGTGGAAAGGGGACGTGCTGTTTCTGGATCTTTTGGAGCAGGAGGCACCTTTTTTTTCATTGAAGCTCCGGTATGAAGGGGAAGAACTGACCGAGGCTGCCCTGAATGGGCGGAAATTGGAGGTTTAATATGAAGATGATTTTGCTGTACGGCTTTGATGATCTGCCCTCTGTGTTGGCAGTACAGGCCGCCGTGGGGCCGTTTTTGGCGGAAGTTAAGACTGTTTGGAAAGAGGACTATCAAAAGCCTATCGGCGTATTGGCCGGACTGAAAAAGGACACCGGGATTCCGGGGAGCTTTGCCGGGTCGCTGGGCGGACAGATGATGATTTTCTGCGGTCTGGATGATCAGGTGGACGAGCTGCTGCCTGCGCTGCGGCAGGCGGGAATTGGCCTGGACTGCTACAAGGCCGTACTGACGAAGCACAATCAGGAATGGGACGGG
>QKDF01000084.1 GCA_003245395.1 Clostridia bacterium | reverse complement strand
GACCACCTGCCTGGCCGAGACCATCGGCGAAGATGTGGAGCGGTATATTGAGACGTTCCATGAGCAGAATCCGGATATTGACGTGAAGATTATTCCCGTGGCTGCGGCAGGTTACGGCGGCAGCCAATTCGAGGGATACTGGCATGCGCTGCGGGCTATTGCGGAGCATGTGGAAATGGACTCTGCACCCCACGGTAAAATCAACGTAATTCCCGGACTGCTTTCCCCCGCGGATGTCCGCGCCCTCAAACAACTGCTGGACGGAATGGGGATGGAATACATCCTGCTGCCGGATCTCGCGGATAATCTGGACGGAGCGCACAATCCGGACTATGAGCGTCTGCCCCAGGGAGGAACTCCTCTTTCTGAAATTGCTCATATGGCAGGCGCCCGGGCGACCGTGGAACTGACTACCTTTGCCGAGGGGAAACTCTCGCCCGGTGAGTATCTCCGGGATACCTTCGGCGTGCCTCTGTATCGGCTGAATCTGCCGTCGGGACTGCGGGATACCGATGCCCTGATCAATTGTCTCAAGAGTCTGGGCGGCACCGTGTCGTCGGAACTGCGGGCCGAGCGGGGGCGGTATCTGGACGCCATGGTGGATAGCCACAAATATAACGCCGAAGGCCGCGCCGTTATCTTCGGGGAACCGGATTTTGTCTGCTCCATCGCCCGGCTGTGCTGTGAAAACGGCATTATGCCTGTGCTGTGCGCCACCGGCGCCCGGTGCAAAGAGCTGGGAGATATCCTGTCCGAAGATCTGCAGCGGGTTGCGAAGCTTCTGCATGTGAAAAAGTACGAGGTGCTGGATGCGTGTGACTTCGACACCATCGAGGCCAAGGCACAGGAGCTTGGCGCGAACCTGATGATCGGCTCCTCCGATGGTCGGCGGGTGGCGGAGAAGCTGGGGCTTCCTCTGGTGCGCTGTGCTTTCCCCTGCCACGATCATGTGGGCGGACAGCGGGTGCGGACGATCCTGTACGATGGAGCCATGACGCTGCTGGATCGCGCGACCAATGAGCTGCTCAGCCGCAAGGAGCATGCCTTCCGGGACGCCATGTACAATCTGTATTACCGGGGGCCGGATCGGCAGGAGGCCCAAGCGGTCACCGCGAAACCTGACATGGAGGAGAAAAAGGCGGTGCTGGCTCGGAAAACGCTGGAGCATCCCTGCTATAACGGCTGCGGCGGGCAGTTTGCCCGTATACACTTACCCGTAGCCCCCAACTGCAATATTCAGTGCAACTACTGCGTGCGCAAATTCGACTGCCCCAACGAGAGCCGTCCCGGTGTCACCACCGAGGTGCTCTCCCCCGAGCAGGGTCGGGATAAATACCTCTATGTAAAAAGCCGGATGCCCAACCTGAAAGTGGTGGGGATCGCCGGCCCGGGCGACAGCCTGGCCGAGTGGGACAAGACTCGGGAGACGCTGCGGCTGATCCGGGAGTCCGACCCCGACGTCACGTTTTGTCTTTCCACCAACGGCCTGCTCTTGCCCCAGTGTGCGGACGATCTGGCGGCGCTGGGTGTGTCCCATGTGACGGTGACGCTCAACGCTGTGGACCCTGCCATCGGCGCGAAAATCTATCGGCATGTGGACTATATGGGAACCCGCTACACCGGAGAAACCGGAGCTGCTATCCTGATGGCAAACCAGCTTGCCGGTATCAAGCGAGTGTGCGACCTGGGGCTTATTTGTAAAGTCAACATCGTGATGCTCAAAGGAATCAACGACGAGCATATTCCAAAGATCGTGGATACCGTAAAGGAACTGGGCTGCTATATCACCAATATCATTCAGATGATTCCTGTTGCCGGTTCCGCCTTTGAGAATATGGAACTGACCAGCAATAAGGAAGTTATGGCCATGCGCAACAAATGCGGTGAGACCATGCTCCAGATGTACCACTGCAAGCAGTGCCGTGCCGACGCTGTCGGCACGCTGGGTGACGATCGTTCCATCGAGTTCCGCGGCTGTACCGGCTGCGGCACGAAGGAAGAACCTGCTGCGCAGTCCGCTCAACCTCCGCTGCTGTTTGCCGTGGCCTCCAAGGGTGGGGTTTTGGTGGATCAGCACTTTGGCCAGGTTTCGGATTTCTATATCTATGAGTATCAAAACGGTGCCGTACGTTTCCGGGAACGGCGTTCAGTTTCCAAATACTGTGACGGTGGCAGCTGTGATGGTATGGGCGGTGGCCGTCGGGAGGCCGATCAGGCAGGGCGGATGGATGCAATCCTGAGCACGGTTTCCGACTGTGCGGGCGTGGTGTGCATGCGCATTGGTGTGGCTCCCCGGGAACGGCTGGCAGAGCAAGGCATTCAGATTACCACCACGTATGAACGAATCGAAGACGCGGTGCTTCACGCTGTGGAGCAGTATCAAAAACAGGAGAAAGGAGCATAACAATGGTATCACCCAAATTTCACGTATTCATGTGCACCAGCTGCACGTTAAACGGCCAGCAGCGCGGTTTCTGCGCGAAGGCCGGCTCGCCGGATCTGGTCCAGAAGTTGATGATGGAACTGGAGGACCGGGATCTGTCCAGCGAGGTGATGGTCAATAACACCGGCTGCTTTGGTATCTGCGACAAGGGGCCCATTATGGTGGTCTATCCCGAGGGCGTCTGGTATGGCGCTCTGACCGAGGAAGCCATCGAGACCATCTGCGAGGAGCATTTCGAGGGCGGGACGCCTGTGGAATCCCTTCGCATCTGAATTTGCCTTCTCCTCTTCATTCTGGCGGACAGAGGCAGGGCCTTCGGGCTCTGTCTCTGGAAGCCGCAGCGAAAGGCGGTGCTTATGATTACCAGATTAACCGACCTGACCCTGCGCTGCCTAGATGTATCCTCCGCTTCCGACGAAGCTCTGCGGGAATTTTACACGCTGCTCTTTGCGATTGGCGTGGATTTGGTGGAAGTAAATACGGAGGTCGCCCGGCGCCTGGGCGAAGTTTTGAACCCGTCGCGCACGGTGCTGCATCTGCGCCGTGCTTCAGAGGCGCTGCCCGGATATGTCCGGTACTCCTGCAGCGTTCCTGACCCCGGAGTCTCCCTGCCGTTTGTACGGGAGATTCGCGTCAATGATATTCGAGAGATTGGTCTTCTAACCCGCTGTCAGGAGGATACAAGTCTGCGCATCGTGGGCTTGGATGACTTGTTTTTGCAGGATTTTCGCAGAGCGTTCGCCCGCCTGCGGCGGGAACTGCATCCCTCCACCGAATTGTGCCCCACTAACGCCTGCGGCTGTGCATCTGCCCTGCTGACCGAGTGGCTGATCAAGGACGGCGGCAACGGGGCCGGGACATTTGCCGGAACAGGCGGTTTTGCGGCTTTGGAGGAAACGCTTCTGGCGCTGCGCATTACCCGGAAATATCAAAAGCGCGGGGATCTGAGCGTCCTTCCGCGCCTTAAAGCGCTTTATGAGCAGATTTCCGGGCAGAGAGTCCCCAGCGATAAGGCTGTACTGGGAAGCGGCATTTTCGCCGTTGAATCCGGTGTTCATGTGGATGGAATCCTGAAAAATGCGTCTATTTATGAACCATACCCTCCGGAACTGGTGGGGGCGCAGCGGACCATCACCATTGGAAAGTATTCCGGTCGGGCAGGGATTCTCTATGTACTCAAACAACAGGGGCTTTCCCCAAAAGAGGAAGGTCTGGATGCACTTATATGTGCAGTGCACCGGGAGAGCACACTGTTCCACAGGGGGCTTACCGCTGACGAGTTGGTGAGCCTGGCAAAAGAGGAGGGGGCCGTATGATGAAACGCCCCATCTTCCTGACTGATACCACGCTGCGGGATGGAGAACAGCGTCCTGGCCTGGCCTTCGATACCAGTCAAAAGTGCCGTCTGGCACTGCTTCTGGATCGGGCGGGAATCCGTCAGATCGACGCCGGAATCCCAGCCGTGGGACAGGAGGAACGCAACAACATCCGTCGCATTCTGGAAAACCGGGTTCGGGCTGAAATTTCTGTCTGGAATCGGATGAACGAAAAGGATATCCGTCTTGCCATGGAGTGTGAGCCCGACATCATTCATATTTCCGTGCCGTCCTCTTACGCCCACATCTACTCAAAACTGAAAAAGAACAAGACTTGGCTGATCGGACAGATGGAACGCTGCGTCTGTCTGGCCCGGGAAAACGGTTTTGCAGTCACTGTTGGATTTGAGGATGCGTCCAGAGCTGACATTACCTTTTTGATAGGCTTGACTCGGCGTTTGGCAGATCTGGGGGTTCGCCGCGTCCAGTTCGCCGATACGGTGGGGATTCTGACTCCGGGGCGCGCCTATGACTGCGTGGAGGAATTGGTGCGTCTGGGCGGGCTGCCGGTCAGCTTTCATGGACACAATGATCTTGGCTTTGCCGTGGCTAATGCGCTGTCCGCAGCAAGAGCCGGCGCCGAGGCGGTGGAAGTGACGCTGTTTGGACTTGGAGAACGGGCGGGAAACTGTGATATCGCCGAGTTCATTCGGGCGGCATCTCCTGCGTTTTCACTGCGGCCTGCCCTGCGGGACTGTGATGCGATCGAAAGACGTGCCATGGAAATCCTGAACATTCCTGATCATTTCGTATAAAAAATTTGCATTTTCCAGAAATTTCCCGTATAATGTTCTGAAAAATGCAATATTTTATAGAAACCATTGACTTTTCAACTGTGCTTGGTTATGATCATTAGAAATCAGATACAGCACACATGAGGTTGAAACAACGGCGTTGCCTGGAGGCAACGCCGTTCTTTTTATTAAAAGGAGGATTTTGTTATGAAGCTCAGTGCGAGAAATCAGTTAAAGGGAACCATTGTATCCATTGAGGAAGGCGCCGTTAATGCCATCGTGAGCATCGACATCGGAGGCGGGAACAAGATGTCGGCTACCATCTCCATAGCATCCGTCCATGAGCTGGGGCTGGCTGTTGGAAAAGAAGCCTATGCAATTGTTAAAGCGACCAATGTGATGGTGGGAGTGGACTGACTCCTGCCGCAGAGAAAGGGGAACAACACTATGAAGAAAGACCTTTTGCACCGATTGGGTGCCATTGCCCTGACGTTTGCCATGCTGACAGGTGTACTGACTGCCTGCGGTACGTCCGCACCCGCTGCGTCTGCCTCCGGTTCTGCGGCTGCATCTTCCTCCGCCCAGCCCGTGGAGCTGACGATCTTTGCCGCTGCCTCCATGACCGAAACCCTCACCCAGATCAAAGATCTCTACAAGACGGTGGCGCCCAACGTCACGCTGACCTTTACCTTT
>QKDF01000036.1 GCA_003245395.1 Clostridia bacterium | reverse complement strand
AGCAGACCTCCGCCCGCGATCAGATCGGTCAGAAGGCCCGTGCAGATGCCCAGCGTCGCACCGGCGGCAGTGCCACGCTGCCAGGCTGCGAACAAGACCAGACAGGCGATGGCGACTCTGCCCATAGAAATTCCCGCGATTTCCACATCTACAAAGGCCAGCAGCAGAGAAATGGATAAAAAAAGCAGTGCGTTTGGCTTCTTGATTTCCTCCCCGTGCCCCAGCAGCGGCCCATATCCCCAGGCGGAGGTACCGGTCAGAACCGCGGCAATCAGACAGGACGCCAGACGGGTCATGGGATTGAGGGACTGGAGTACGTAAATTCCCTCTACCGCCAGAAAAAGCCCCGCCGACGTCAGTACCGGAAACAGCGTGGAGCGGGAAATCCGCATTTCCCGGAAAGCAGAGGCAGTGGTATAAATGAGGATCGCGGCAGCAATATGTGCAAGGCCGGAGGAAAAATCCAGAAAGGCCAGTGCTCCCACCGCGGCTCCCGCCAGAGCGCACAACCCGTCGATTCCGGAACCGCAGGCGGCTGTAAAGCCCAGAGCGAAGGGGGCGGCTCCCCCTGAAAGTTTGGCGGCGGTCAATGCTCCGGCCAGGAAAAAGCGGACGCCTCCGCTGAGAAAACGGGCCGTCTGCTCGTTTGTCCATGTGATCTGCGCGTATTTCAAGGCTTGTCCCCCTCCTTTGCTTTCCATCATTTTACAGTTCGTATTTCAAAAATGTCGTCGGGAAAAGAGAGGGTAAAAAGAAACTTTTCATTTTCTCCGCGCTGTGGTACACTAAGGTGGAATTTTGAGAGGAGAGGAACCATTGAAAATCGGAACCGTAGAAATCAATGCAAAGCTGGCGCTGGCGCCCATGGCTGGGGTCACGGACGTGGCATTTCGCCAGATCTGTGCGGAGCTGGGGGCCGGATATACGTATACGGAGCTGATTTCCTCCAAAGCGCTGTGCTATCAGGACAAAAAAACCCGCCTTCTTTTGGAGCTGTTCCCAGGCGAGCATCCGTCGGCGGTACAGCTTTTCGGCAGCGATCCCGTCTGCATGGCAGAGGCGGCTCAGATTGCCGCAGAGGTGTCCGATGCGGATGTGGTGGATATCAATATGGGCTGTCCCATGGGGAAGATTGTGAATAACGGCGACGGCTCCGCTCTGATGCGGGACCCGGAAAAGGCATTTCGGGTGGCCGAGGCGGTGGTAAAGGCGTCGCCGGTACCGGTGACGGCCAAGATCCGCCGAGGCTGGGATATGGGCAGTCTCAACGCCGTGGAAATTGCTGTGGGGTTGGAGCGGATCGGCATTTCCGCCATCGCGGTTCACGGCCGCACTCGCGCCCAGATGTACGGTGGGCAGGCGGACTGGAATTCAATCCGAGCGGTGAAGGAGGCGGTCTCCGTCCCCGTAATCGCCAACGGTGATATTTTCAAGCCGGAGGATGCGGCCCGGATTTTACAGCATACCGGGGCGGATATGGCCATGATCGGCCGGGGCTGCTTCGGCAACCCCTGGCTGTTCGCCCAGGCGAAGGCCATATTGGAGGGCGCGCCGGTGCCGCCCATTCCGCCTCTGGCGGAGCGCTGTGACACGGTAGTGCGGCAGATTGAGCTTGCAGCCAAAAGCAAGGGAGCGCGCGTGGCGGTGTTGGAGGCACGGCGTCATTACTGCTGGTATCTCAAAGGTGTGCCCCACGCCAATTACTATAAGGAACAGATCGTTCGCATGAACACGCTGGAAGATGTTTACGCCGTGACGAAAGGAATCAAAAGGGATCTGATATGAACGACAACATACCGGAGCAGGATTTGATAGAAGCGGCCAAAAAAGGAGACCCCGACGCGTTTGAGGTTCTGGTACGGCGCTATGAAAAGCGGGTTTACTCGCTGGCGCTGCGAATGTGCGGCAATGCAGAGAATGCCCAGGAAGCGGCGCAGGAGGCGCTGTTGTCCGCGTGGCAGGGGCTGCCGTTTTTTCGCGGCGAGGCGGCTTTTGCCACCTGGCTGTGCCGGTTGACAAGCAATGCCTGCGTGGATTTGCTGCGAAAGGAAAAGCGGCAGCGGGCCGTCTCATTGGACGACGAAGATCTGAACCTGGACCTGCCCGACCGGGGGCCGGGGCCTCATGAGGCCGCCGAGCGGCAGGAACTGCGGGAGGCCATCGGCCGCGGCCTTACTACACTGCCGGACGAGTACCGGACGGCTCTTGTTTTGCGGGAGATGCAGCAGCTGAGTTATCAGGAGATCTCCGATACGCTGGACGTGGATATCGGAACGGTGAAGTCCCGCATCAGCCGCGGACGGAAACAGCTTCGAAACTTTTTGACGCGAACAGGGAACCTTTTTGCCGCCTATCCGTCTAAAGAAGCAGAAAAGGAGGGCTGCAAATGAAATACTGTGATGAATACGCGGCCCTGTTGGATCAGTTTATCGATGGCGAGTGTACCCCAGAGGAGGCGGAGCGGGTGCGGGAGCATCTGGCGACCTGTGAGGGTTGTCGGATCTATGTGGCTGACGCCTATGCTATCCGGGACGCATTCCCCACATTTGAGGATACACAGGTGCCCGACGGCTTTGCCGATGCCGTGTGCGCCGAAGTCCGCGCCGATGCCGCGCCGCGGAAAAAACCTCGCCACTGGGTGAAGCTGACGGTATCCCTGGCAGCGTGTGTGGCTGTCATTGCGGCGGCGGTACAGCTTGCTCCGCTGTATGGCGGCGGGTCCACTGCAGCTTCGACTGCTTCTGCGGCGGCCGGCAGCGCCGGATCAGAAGAAAATTCCGGCATGCAGAAGTTTGCCGCCATGGTTGCGCCTGAGAGTGGAACAGCCGAGAGCGGAGCTTCATCGAGTGAGTCGAATGAGGAAAACCAACTGATGACCGCGGACACCGCCCAGCCTTCGCAGAGTGGTGGGACTGCCAGTCTGGTGCCCAAAGAAGGCGCGGATCTATATAATACCCAATCGGAAGCAGGAGAGAAACGCTATGCCGCGTGGATTTCCGTGACCAAAGCGCAAATCGGCACGCTGCTGGACGGGTACGAGGGGACGCAGAGCGTTGACGCAGTCAGCGGAGAGACGTTCACCCGTTATGAACTGAGCCGTAAAGAGTTTGACGCCATCGTCGCCCAGCTGCAAAATCCCAAGGTAACGGTAGATGACAACGCCGACACGGAGTTGTGCTCCATTGCGGTTTATCCCTGAGAAACGGTAAAAAAAGAGCAGCCCGCAAATTTGCGGACTGCTCTTTTCTTTTCTCAAAAACTGTGTTATGATCTTTTCGACAGGTTTCCACACCCTGTCCAAGCGCCGGAAACCGGCGTTCGTTCGGCAAAATGGACATTGCCGTTCTCTAAACAAAAAATGGAGGTTGCACGTACCTTGGTTACGTGCGTTTTTCTGTGTGCGCAGAGACCTCCGAAATTTTAAAAGGAGGTCTATTTTTATGTCCAATCATTTTACCAGCCGCCAGGTTGCTCTGGCAGGTATCATTGGCGCTGCTTATGCGGTGCTGACGCTGGGCGCGTCTATCTTTGGCGTGGCCTACGGCCCCGTACAGATGCGTGTGTCCGAAGCACTCACCGTTTTGCCGTTTCTGTTTCCGGAGGCGGTGCCGGGACTCTTTATAGGGTGTCTGATCGCCAACCTGCTCTCTCCATACGGGGTGCTGGATGTAGTGGTCGGCTCCGCAGCCACGCTTTTGGCAGCTGTTTTGACCGCCAGATGTTCCAAGCGGTGGCTGGCACCCTTGCCGCCGGTACTCTGTAATGCCGTCTTCATCGGAGCGTTGATTGCTTATTACGAGGCCGGCTTCGGCTCAGCGTTTCTCGGGGCGTTTGCGTTCAATGCCCTTACCGTGGGAGTGGGAGAAGCGGCCTCCTGCTATGTGCTGGGCATGCTGCTGCTCCACTGGCTGCCCAAGAGCCGGGCTGTCCGTGCCCTCATTCCCGAGGCACGGCTGGAGCGCATCTAAAAAACAGTAAAACAAGACCGGACAGCCGTGTGACTGTCCGGTTTTGTCAATAAAATCGGCCAATTATGAAATATTTCTTGACTTTTGCGCAGATTCCGATATAATGATAAGGCTTGCAGTATGCAGGCTATCCTTGCTCCCGTCCTGGAACGGGGGCCATATGTCCAAAAGGAGGTGCAAAAATGGCTAAGATTTCCGCCAATTATGAGGTCGTCTACATCATCGACCCTGCACAGGGTGAGGAAGGCATTGCCGCCACCGTGGCAAAGTTCAAGACACTCGCTGAGCAGAATGGTTCCGATGTGATCGTGGAGGAATGGGGCAACCGTAAGCTGGCTTATCCCATCAACTTCAAGAACGACGGCTACTACGTGCTGATGACGTTCAACAGCGGCGCTGAATTCCCGAAGGAGCTGGATCGTGTTCTCGGCATTACCGACGGCATCATGCGGTCTCTGATCGTCTGCAAGGGCGAATAAGGAGGCGTAGAATGCTCAACAGAATTACCCTGATGGGCCGCCTGACCCGTGATCCCGAGCTGCGCCGGACCCAGAGCGGTACTGCCGTCACCTCATTCTCCCTGGCTGTCGATCGTGACTTTAAGGGCCAGGGCGGTGAGCGGGAGACCGATTTCATCGACATTGTCGCTTGGCGTGCAACCGCTGAGTTTGTCAGCAAGTACTTCACCAAAGGCCGCATGGCCGTGGTGGAGGGGCGGCTGCAGATTCGCGACTGGACCGACCGCGAGGGCGGCAAACGCCGCAGCGCCGAGGTTATCGCCGACAATGTATATTTCGGTGATTCCAAACGTGATGGTGACAGCGGCTTTGAGTCCGCTCCCGCATACGGCGCGCCTGCCGGCGGCAGAAGCTCTGCTCCGGTGGATGCCCGTTCCGATTTTGCTGAAATTGGGGACGAGGATGGCGAACTGCCCTTCTAAATGTCCCGTCAGCGCCATTTTTGATAAAGGAGGATGTTATCATGCCTTTCGATCGTGAAGCAAGATCTTCTCGCCCCATGAACCGTGGCAAGCGCCGCAAGGTGTGCCAGTTCTGCGCGGAAAAGAGCGAGTTCATTGATTACAAGGACGCCGCGAAGCTGCGTCGCTTCGTTTCCGAGCGTTCCAAGATTCTGCCCCGCCGTACTACCGGCACCTGCGCCATGCATCAGCGCCAGCTGACCGAGGCCATCAAGCGCGCTCGTCAGATTGCCTTGCTGCCCTATGTGACTGACTGATTGCAATCAGTAAAAAAGCCCTCCCGCCAATGGCGGGAGGGCTTTTATTTGTAG
>QKDF01000300.1 GCA_003245395.1 Clostridia bacterium | reverse complement strand
ATCGTCGGTGCGGTGCTGCTTGGCTTCGTGATCCGGGGAGCATACCGCGGAATGCTGCAGACCCTGGCCGGCCTGGTGATTTTGGTTATGGCGCTGGTAGGTGCCTCGATTGTGGCCAAAACGTTCACCGCTCCGGTGACCGATTTTTTGAGTCCAATTATTGAAAAAAAAGTGGAGCAGAGAGTGGATCGTGCGCTGGGAGGTTCCAGCAGTGAAACTGCGACTGCCCAGCTGCAGCAGGCCGGAAGTACGTCCGCAGAGGCTGAAGACGGCACTGCATCCGTGAGCGCAGCGCAGAGCGGTTCTTCCGCTTCTTCTGACGCCAGTACATCCGAGGATGACCCGCTGACACGGCTTCAAGCCAGCCAGGTGTTGAAACTTATGGGGTTGGATGAGAGCATCACGGAGTATCTGTCGGATCAAGTACAGGAAAAGGTGCATGATACCGGCGTTTCCCTTGCCACCGCTGTGGTGGAAAGCCTGGCCCAGACAATGATCTATGGGCTGCTGTTCGCAGTTTCGTTTGTGCTGTTGTCTCTGCTGCTCAATGCATTGGTCAAAGCCATGGATCTGGTGCTCCGGCTGCCGGGGCTGCATCTGATCAATTCTTTGGGCGGGGCTGCCATCGGTCTGGCGGAGGGTGCGCTGATGCTGTTCCTGGCAATCTGGGTGCTGCGGTGCTTCGGAGTTTCGTTTGAGACGCCGCAGATAGAGCAGACGCGCCTGCTGTCCTTTTTCGCGGCGCACGGGCCGCTGGACCTGTTGCTGTTTTTCTGATTGGCGGAATGCCAACCCCGGCGGCCGGGCCGCTGACCGTATTTCTGGAGGTACATTATGCAGCCGAGACTTTGTTCAAAATGTAAGAAGAATGTCGCTGTGGTCTTTATATCAAGACTGGAAGGCGAAAAAACCATCAATGAGGGACTGTGCCTGAAGTGCGCCAAGGAGCTGGGACTTCCTCAGGTTGATGATATGATGAAGCGTATGGGGATTTCGGACGACGATTTGGATACGCTCAACAACGAAATGCTACAGGCCTTTGACGGCGTGGAGAACGTAGAGGACCTGCCAAGCGGTGAGGACAACAGCCGTGAAGAGGAAGACGAAGAGGGCAAGACCGCCACGTTCCCCTTCCTCAATCGCCTGTTCAATGGGGAATCTGCGCCCCGCGGCGGTGAGCAGCCGGGGGAGAGCGGAGCACGCTCCGAACGGGAGAAGGAGCGCAAGGCCGAAAAAAAGCGCAAATTTCTGGAAAGCTACTGCATCAGTCTGTCCCAGCGGGCCAAAGAAGGCAAGCTGGACCCGGTCATCGGCCGGGAAGAGGAGATCGAGCGAGTGGTGCAGATTCTTAATCGCCGACAGAAGAACAATCCCTGCCTGATCGGAGAGCCCGGCGTGGGCAAGACGGCAATTGCCGAGGGCCTGGCCCAGCGCATTGCCGACGGAAAGGCCCCCTTCAAGCTGCGGGACAAGGAGGTCTATCTGCTGGATCTCACCGCCCTGGTGGCGGGAACCCAGTTCCGCGGGCAGTTTGAGTCCCGCATGAAAGGCCTGATCGATGAGGTCAAGCGCCTGGGCAATATTATTCTGGTAATCGACGAGGTTCACAATATTGTGGGTGCCGGCGATGCCGAGGGCAGCATGAATGCTGCCAATATTCTGAAGCCTGCCCTTTCCCGGGGAGAGATTCAGGTGATCGGTGCCACGACCTTCAATGAGTACCGCAAATCCATCGAGAAGGACACCGCTCTGGAGCGCCGTTTCCAGCCTGTGACGGTGAATGAGCCCTCTGTGGATGATACCGTGAAGATTCTCCGCGGTCTGGCGTCCAATTATGAGCAGTATCACGGCGTTCAGATTTCCGACGGTATTCTGCGCCAGGCTGTGCTGCTGTCCGAGCGGTATATCACCGACCGGTATCTGCCTGACAAGGCCATCGACCTGATCGACGAGGCATGCTCGGACGTGAACCTGAAAAATCCGGACATTTCCCGCCGTATGGAAATTCAGCGGGAGCTGGACGACTATGACAAGGAAAATACCTTGCTGGAAGAACAGGCTGCCCAGGACGGGGCGGAGCCTGACTATGCCAGAATGGCCTATCTCAAAAGCAAGTCGGCCCAGCTGAGCAAAGAATTGCAGGCTCTGCTGGACAAGGGCGACCCGCAGCTGGAGATGGAAAATCTGGCCCACGTCATCGAGCTGTGGACTAAAATTCCCGCCTCCCGGATTCAGGAGCAGGAATTCCAGCGTCTGTCCAAGCTGGATACTCGCCTGAAGGAACACATTATTGGTCAGGATGCGGCCATCGATGCGGTTACAGCCGCCGTACGCCGCAGCCGTGTGGGAATCAGCCCGAAGCACAAGCCTGTCAGTTTCATTTTCGTCGGCCCCACCGGTGTGGGTAAGACGGAACTGGTCAAGCGGCTTGCCACCGATCTGTTCAATACGCCGGATTCCCTGATCCGCCTGGATATGTCCGAGTTTATGGAGAAGCACTCCGTTTCCCGGATCGTGGGGTCGCCTCCCGGCTATGTGGGTTATGACGAAGCCGGCCAGCTGACGGAAAAGATCCGGCGTAAGCCCTATGCTGTCATTTTGTTTGACGAAATTGAAAAGGCGCACCCTGATGTGCTGAACATCCTGCTGCAGATTTTGGACGACGGCGAGATTACCGACGCCCATGGCCGCAAGGTGAACTTTGAAAATACCATTGTTGTGATGACCTCCAATGCCGGCAGTAATACCAAGGAGGGAACCGTGGGATTCGGCCGTACTGTTCAGGAACAGGACAAGGACCGGGCCATGAAAGCACTTCAGCAGTTTCTGCGGCCTGAGTTCATCAACCGTGTGGACGAGGTGGTTTGCTTCAATCGCCTGAGCGAGGAGAATTTCCAGGGCATTGCCCGCATTATGCTCGGTGAGCTGGCTGTCTCCTTGAAAGAGAAGGCCATTACCTTCACTTATGACGATGCGCTGGTGGCCTGGCTGACACACAAGTCCTACTCTTTGACTTACGGAGCACGCAACCTGCGCCGGACCATTCAGAAGGATCTGGAAGATCCGCTGGCCGCACAGCTCATTGACAGCTATGAGACGCCTATTACGCAGGTGCGCGCCACTGTTGAGGAGGAAAAGGTTAAGCTGTATACACTGTAAAGGAGATGCACTTCCCATGCTGTTTCGAAAAAATATGGAACCCCGCTGTGCATACTGCCAGCACGGCTCGCAGATCAACGACCGGGAAGTGGCCTGTGTAAAGCGCGGTATTGTCCTTGTTGAGTCCCATTGCCGCAGCTTTCGGTATGATCCTCTGCGCAGGGAGCCGCCCCGCCCCGCGGTGCTGGAGACGGAACGGCTGAAGGAAGAGAATTTTTCAATCTGAACGAAAACCAAACGAAAGAGGGAAACAGATGAAGGTCGAGCAAGTTTGGGCTGTTTACTGGAGTGCTACCGGTACTACGGAGAATGTGGTACTGGCCACGGCAAAGGCTGCGGCAGATCGGTTGGGTGTCCCTATGGAAACCTGCGATTGGACTTTGCCGGCAGCACGTGAAAAGGATATTTGCTTTACAGAAACCGACCTGGTTTTTTTCGCAACCCCGACTTATGCAGGCCGGGTGCCAAATGTACTGCTGCCATTCCTGCGGGAAAAAGTAAAGGGCGAAGGTGCGCTGGCGGTTCCGATGGTGCTGTTCGGGAACCGGAATTTTGACGACTCCCTGATTGAACTGCGGGACATTCTGGAAGCCGACGGCTTCCATACCGTCGCCGGCGCGGCTTTCGTAGGGGAACATTCTTTCTCACGGATTCTGGGCGCGGGACGCCCGGATGCGGATGATCTGTCTGTTGCATCTTCGTTCGGCGTACAGGTTGCGGATAAGGTACATCAGATGGTGCAGCTGCCTAGCGAACCCGTTGCGGTGAAAGGTGAGGCACCCATTCGGCCCTACTATACGCCCCGGGATCGCCACGGCGCCGGTATCGATATTCGCAAGGTCCGTCCAAAGACCAGTGACAGCTGCAACAATTGCGGTATTTGTGCGGCGGTCTGTCCCATGGGCAGCATCGATCCACAGGACGTGCGCAATTTTACGGGCATCTGTATCAAATGCTGCGCCTGCGAAAAAAAATGTCCCGTGGGAGCCAAATATTTCGATGATCCCGGTTATCTCTACCACAAGACGGAGCTGGAGGAGGTTTATACCCGCCGCGCCGAACCGGAATTGTTTATCTGATCCCGAAAGATTACTGAAGGACGCCCTGTTTGGGCGTCCTTTTTTTGTCAACGGCCGTCCTTTCGGCATACGCTGTGGTGAAAACAGATTGGGAGGAGACGCCATGGCTACGGTGACCAATTTCTATCTCGGCGCAAACAGCGGCGAGGGATTTCAAAATCTTTTTCAGCAATTGACTGACCGGACGGATACATATGACCTGATGATTTTAAAAGGCGGCCCCGGTGTGGGGAAGTCGGCTTTTATGGCGCAGGTTGGACTTGCGATGGAAAAAGCAGGGGAGTCGGTGGAGTATCTGCACTGCTCCGGTGATCCGGATGTGCTGGATGGCGTTGTGCTGCCGGGAATGCACTGCGCGCTGGCCGACGGCACGGGGCCCCATGTGCTGGAACCGCGTTATCCGGCCGCTGTGGACCGGTATGTGGATCTGGGACGGTTTTATGACCTGACGGCTGCCAAGGCTTCACGGGCCGAGATTATCGCCCTTACCGAGCGTCAGCGGGCGGCCCGGTGCCGGGCGTACCACTGCCTGAAGGCGGCCAGACAGCTGGAATTGGAGTCCATGTCCGCTGTACAAAGGACTTTTGACAGCACCCGGGCGGAGCAGCGGCTGGATGGTATTCTCGCCCGTGAGCTGCGCCGTAGAGGAGGCGAAGAGGGCCGTACCGACTATCGTTTCCTGGGCAGCATTACCAGCAAAGGATATGACTGGTGTTTTGACAGCGTGGATACTCTCTGCCCGCGGGTGTATGAGTTTGCGGACCATTGGGAATTGTCAGGGAACCTGCTGGAGCGGCTGCGCCGGACGGCAGTGGGGAAGGGGTGGAACGTCATTGCCTGCCCGGCCCCGGAGGACCCAAGCCGACTGGAGCATCTGCTGATCCCCGGCCTGGGGCTGGCGTTTGTCACCTCGCGGACTGGCATGGACTACGGGAAAAAACCGTATCGCCGCATTCGCCTGGATGCCATGGTTCGCCCCGAAGGAAAGGCGCGGCTGCGGTTTGAAGGACGTATGACTGCCCT
>QKDF01000160.1 GCA_003245395.1 Clostridia bacterium | reverse complement strand
AAACGTATTGCGGTGCATCACGCCGTAGCGCAGGAACTCCGCCCGGTGCAGCGCCGGAATCATAGAGAACACCCGCTTCTGCTCCGGTAATTTCAGGTGCGTCTGGAATCCCACCAGATTGTACACCGTCCCCTCCGCATTGTCCCGGCGCAGCTGCACCACGGCATAGGGCTCCCGCCCCGTGCGGGGGTCTTTCAGGCCCCGGGGCTTCAGCGGCCCGTAGCACAGGGTATCCCGGCCCCGGCGAGCCATCACCTCCACGGGCATACAGCCCTCGAACACGCTTTTGTCCTCGAAGCCGTGAACCTCCGCTTCCTGGGCGGTGGTCAATGCCTGCCAGAATGCCTCGTACTCCGCCTCGGTCATGGGGCAGTTGACATAATCCGCAGTTCCCCGGTCATACCGGGAACCGAACCAGGCAAGCTCCATATCCACGCTGTCGGCGGACACCAGCGGCGCCGCCGCATCGTAGAAGTGGAGGGCGGTCTCCTCCCCCAGCAGGGTTTGCAGCCGCTCCGCCAGTGCGTCGGAGGTCAGGGGGCCGGAGGCCACGATCACCTCACCCTCCGGCAGCTCGGTCACCTCGCCGGGGACAAACGTGATGTTGGGGTGGTTCTTCACTCGCTCCGTCACCAGGGCGGAAAAGCCATAGCGATCCACCGCCAGGGCGCCGCCGGCCTCCACCCGCGTCTCGTCCGCGCAGGCAAGAATCAGCGAACCCATGCGCCGCAGCTCCTCTTTCAAAAGCCCCACCGCATTTTCCAGCTGGTCGCTGCGCAGGGAGTTGGAGCAGCAAAGCTCCGCAAAGTCCTCGGTTGTATGGGCGGGCGTCTTTTTCTCCGGCTTCATCTCCCGGAGGGTGACGTCCACGCCCCGCTGCGCCAGCTGCCAGGCGGCTTCGCAGCCCGCCAGTCCGGCGCCGATCACGGTCACGTTCATGTTGCTCCTTATCTCGTCTGTACCCGCCCGGCGGGCAGTTACAGTCAGTCTTCCGTATCAGCCGCCTTTGGGGCGGTCTTTTTCGCGGCAGCCTTCTTCGCAGGCGCCTTCCCTGCGGCGGTTTTCTTCGCCGCGGGTTTCTTTGCGCTCTCCGCCTTTTCAACGGTCTTTTTGGCGGTGGACTTCTTCGCCGCGGGCTTTTTCTCCGTCTCCGCGCCTTCGGCGGCCTTCTTCGCCGCAGGCTTCTTTGCAGCCGTCTTCTTTGCGGCTTTCTCCGTGGTCTTGGCCGTGCTCTTTTTGGCCGCGGCGGCGGACTTTTTCGCCGCCGGCTTTTTCTCCCCGGAATCCGCCTGCTCACCCTTGGCAGCCTCGCCGTCCTGCGCACCCTCTGCCGTCTTCCGGCGGGGATAGCCGCGCTTGTCTTCCGGCAGGAAATTGGAGCATTCCGGGTTGGTACAGAAGGGCTTTTTAAAGCCCTTGCCGGATTTTTTGAACAGGGTATGGCCGCACACCGGGCAGTCGTCCTTCACCGGCACATCCCAGGTCATGAAATCGCACCGGGCAGCTTCGTCCTTGTCGTTGTTGTGCTCGCAGCCGTAATAGGTGTAGCCGTTGCGGGAGGTCTTTTTCAGGATGCGTCCGCCGCACTTGGGGCACCGGCCCGGCATCTCCACCACCAGCGGCTTGGTAAATTTGCACTCCGGATAGCCCGGGCAGGCCAGAAAACGGCCAAACCGGCCGGACTTGATCACCATGTTGCGCCCGCACAGATCGCACTTTTCCTCGGACACCTCGTCGGGCACCTTGATGCGCACGCCCTCCAGCTCCTGCTCGGCCTGCTTGAGACTGTGGTCAAAGTCCCCGTAGAAGTCCCGCAGCACGTCTTTCCATGCCGTTTTTCCGTCCTCCACGGAGTCCAACTTCTGCTCCATGTGGGCGGTGAAGCCCAAATCGGCGATGTCGGAGAAGCGCTGCTTCATCAGCTCCGTCACCACCCGGCCCAGGTTCGTGATCCGGAGGTACTTGCCCTCCTTGATGACGTATTCCCGGTCGATGATGGTGGACACGGTGGGGGCGTAAGTGGACGGGCGGCCGATGCCCTGCTCCTCCATGGCGCGGATGAGGCTGGCGTCGGTGTAGTGGGCGGGGGGCTGGGTGAAGTGCTGGTTCCGTGAAAAGCCCTTCAGAGCCAAGGACTCGCCCTCCTGCAGGGCGGGCAGAGGAGATTCCTTCTCCTCTTTTTCCTCGTCCTTGCCCTCCTCGTACACGGCGGTATAGCCGGCAAATTTCAGGCTGGAGGAGCTGGCGCGGAAACTGTGATCCGCGGCCTCGATGTCCACGGAGACGCTGTCATAGACGGCGTTGGCCATCTGGCTGGAGAGGAAACGGCTCCAGATCAGGCGGTAAAGGCGGTACTGCTCTCCCGTCAGGTCGCCTTTCACCTGCTCGGGCGTCCAGGCGACGTTGCTGGGGCGGATGGCCTCATGGGCGTCCTGGGCCCCGGCTTTTGTCTTGTAGTGATTGGGCTTTGCGGGGTAGTAATTCGCACCGTAGCGGCCGGTGATAAAGGTTTTGGCGGCGGCGACAGCCTCTTCGCTGATACGCAGCGAATCGGTACGCATATAGGTGATCAGGCCCACGGAGCCCTCGCCGGTGATGTCCACGCCCTCATAGAGCTGCTGGGCGATGGCCATGGTGCGCCGGGGCGTCATGGACAGCTTTCTGGACGCCTCCTGCTGGAGCGTCGAGGTGGAGAAAGGGGGCGAGGGACTGCGCTGTTTGTCGGTGCGCTTGACGGACTTCACCGCAAACGGAGCATTTTCCGTCTCGTGCACCACGGCGTCCACCTCGTCGGCGGATTTAAGCTCCGCCTTTTTGCCGCCCTTGCCGTGATAGTGGGCGGTGAAGGTGGTTTTTTTCAGGTCGTCGCCCTCCAGATTGGCGTCCAGCGTCCAGTATTCTTCGGGCTTGAACTCCTCGATCTCCCGCTCCCGGTCGTCCACCATGCGGGTGGCCACGGACTGCACCCGTCCGGCGGAAAGACCCCGGCGGATTTTCTTCCACAGCAGCGGCGAAAGCTCATAGCCCACGATGCGGTCCAGAATGCGCCGGGCCTGCTGGGCATCCACCAGGTTCTGGTCAATGTCCCGGGGCCTGCGGATGCTCTCCTGCACTACATTTTTTGTAATTTCGTTAAAAGTAACCCGGCGCGTCTTGTCGTCCGGCAGCTCCAAAAGCTGCTTCAGGTGCCAGGAGATCGCCTCGCCCTCGCGGTCCGGGTCGGTCGCCAGGTATACGGTCTCGGCGCCCTTGGCGGACTTCTTCAGGTCGCCGATGATGTCCTCTTTGCCTTTGATGGGCTTGTAGACCGGGTCAAAATCGTGCTCGATGTCCACACCCAGCACGCTTTTGGGCAGATCCCGCAGGTGGCCCATGGATGCCTTGACCTGAAAGTCCTTTCCCAGATACTTCTCGATGGTTTTGGCCTTCGCAGGTGACTCCACGATGACCAGACTGTGTTTTGCCATAGCTACCTCCAGCTTCCCAGCAGGGAAAGAATCATGATTCAATGAGCGTCACGCCGCCCGCATAGCGCTTGCCGCCGCACGGTACGGCGTACCCGTCAACTTCCAGCATGGTCAGGGCCGAGAGCACCCGCCGTGCAGGCAGCTGCGTGGCTTCGATCAGGTCGTCCACCAGCATCGGCTCGTCTCCCAGGATGCGCAGCAGCGCCGTCTGGTCGTCCGTCAGGCCAGCCTCGCTCAAGCGCAGCGTGGGCTTCATGGGCTGGGCCTCGTCCCGGTCCCGGGGCAATTCGCCCAGCGGTTCGGGAGCCCTGCGCTCCGGTGTTTTCAGCTTGCCCGGAAAGGCTTCGGCGTACTCCCGCAGGATGTCCCACGGCTCCGCCGCCAAACCCGCGCCCTCCCGGATCAGGCGGTTGCAGCCCCAGCTGTTTTCCGCGTCGATCTGCCCGGGTACGGCGAACACGTCCCGGCCCTGCTCCAGCGCCGCGCCGGCGGTGATCAGCGCGCCGGAATGGGGCGGCGCCTCCACCACCAGCACCGCCACGGACAGGCCGGACATGATGCGGTTGCGGGCGGGGAAATGAGACGCGGACGGCTCGGTGCCGGGGGGATACTCGGAAACCAGCGCACCCGCCGCGGCCACGTCTTCGTACAGCCAGCGGTTTTCCTTCGGGTACACCACGTCGATGCCGCAGCCCAGCACACCCACCGGCGTGCCGCCGGCACGCAGCGCGCCCTGCGCCGCAGCGGAATCAATGCCTCTGGCCAGGCCCGTGACCACCACAGCTCCGGCTTCTGCCAGACCGAAGCCCATCTGCTCCGCTGTCCGCAGCCCGTAAGGCGTGGCTTCCCGAGTGCCGACCACCGCAATGGCGGGCTCCTCGTCCATCGTGGGCAGGCGACCCCGCAGATAGAGGACGCAGGGCGGATCGTAGATGCTGCGCAGGCGGACGGGATATTCCGCATCCCCCATGGTCAAAATCCGCAGATTCTGCTCGGCGCAGGCACCCAGAATCCGGTCAGCCTCGCCCAGGTCTTTGTTCCGCAGGGTCTCGGCCTGTTCCCGGGTGATGCCGTCGGTGAGCAGCACTTCGCCGGGGTCGGCGTAATAAATCGCCTCGGGCGTCAAAAAATGCTCCAGAAGGGCAAGCCGGGTCTGATTGGTCAGGCCCCTGCACCGGGTGAGCCACAGCCAGTATTTCAGCATCGACACGGCAAGTCCCTCCCTTTCTTAAGTCCGCGCCATTTCCCACAGCAGCGCCGCGGCGGCGGCTGCTGCATTGAGGGACTCGCATCGCTCACGCATGGGGATGCGCACCGTGGCGTCGCACAGTGAAAGCATCTCGGCCGAAAGGCCCCGGCCCTCGCTGCCGATTGCGGCGGCGGCACGGGTGTAATCGATTTCCCGCACGTCTCGGGTGTCCGCTCGGAGGGCGGCTCCGTAGAGAGGGATTCCGTTTTTTTTCAGCAGAGCGGACACAGCTTCCGGCGCGGCGCTCCACACCGGGCAGCGGAACACCGCCCCCATAGAAGCCCGGATCGTCCGGGGATGGTACAGATCGGCGCAGCCGTTGACCAGGAACACCCCGTCGGCCCAGAAGGCATCGGCGGTGCGGAGGATTGTCCCCACATTGCCGGGGTCCTGCACGCCGTCCAGCACCACGTAGCGCCGCCCGTCCAGCACATCTGGCAAAGGCGCATCCGTCGCAGCGCAGACCGCCAGAATCCCCTGGGGCGTCTGGGAGGGTGCAACAGACGCCATCACGTCCTCCGGCACACGCACAGCCCAGACGCCGTCCGGCAAAGGCGGAACGGCTTCGGGACGGGTGCACACCACGGTGCGCACGGACTGGGGCGCCCAGCGCAGCGCCTCGTTAAGCAGTTTGGGCCCGTCACAGAGAAATTCCCCGGTTTCGCGGCGGTATTTTCCCTCTGTCCCCAACCTGCGCAGACGGATGCAAAGGGGATTTTTCCGACTGGTGATGGTCTCCAAAAACACACCTCCTTGCGGCTGTGACCGGGAGCATGCGCCCCCGGTCTGAAGGTTAAATGGTATCCAGCGGCTTCATCGTCGGGAAGAGAATCACTTCCCGGATGGTGTCGGAATTGGTCAGCAGCATCACGCACCGGTCGATGCCGATGCCCATGCCGCCCGTGGGGGGCAGGCCGTATTCCAGCGCGGTGATGTAGTCGTCGTCCATCATACCGGCTTCGCTGTCGCCCTTGGCCCGGGCCTCCACTTCCTTGAGGAAGCGCTCCTTCTGGTCGATGGGGTCGTTCAGCTCGGAGAAGGCGTTGGCCATCTCGCTGTGGCAGATGAACAGCTCAAAGCGCTCCGTCAGGCGCTTATCCTGCGGAGACCGCTTGGTCAGGGGAGACACATCCACGGGGTACATGGTGATGAAGGTGGGCTGAATCAGCTTTTCCTCCACCCGCTGGTCGAAGCACTCGTACAGCGCATTGCCCCAGGTGGCGTCCTTCTCCTTGGGGATCTCCACGCCCTTGGCTTTGGCGGCGGCCACCGCTTCGGCGTCGTCGGAAATCGCCATGAAGTCGATGCCCACGTATTCCTTGACGGCCTCGGCCATGGTCATGCGGCAAAAGGGCGGCTTAAGGCTCACCGTCTCCCCCATCCACACGGTCTCATAACCGCCCAGCAGCTTTTCTGCCGCGGTGGAGAGGATGCCCTCAGCAATGTCCATCATGTCGTGGAAATCGGCGTAGGCCTGATACAGCTCAATGCTGGTGAACTCCGGATTGTGCTTGGGGTCCATGCCTTCGTTGCGGAAGATGCGCCCGATCTCGTATACCCGGTCCAGACCGCCCACGATCAGCCGCTTAAGCGGCAGCTCGGTGGCGATGCGCATATACATGTCGATGTCCAGGGTGTTGTGGTGGGTGATGAAGGGGCGGGCGGTGGCGCCGCCGGAGATGGTGTTGAGAACGGGGGTCTCCACCTCCATATAGCCCATTTCGTCCAGATAGTCCCGGATCAGCTTGATGAATCTGGAGCGGGTCTCAAAGGTCTTGCGAACCTCGGGATTGACAATCAGATCCACATACCGCTGCCGATAGCGCAGCTCCCGATCCTGTAGTCCGTGGAACTTCTCCGGCAGAGGCAGCAGAGACTTGCTCAGCAGCACAATGTCCTTGGCCCGGACGCTCATCTCGCCGCGCTGGGTGCGGAACACCTCGCCGTCCACGCCCACGATATCGCCGATGTCAAATTTCTTGAACTTGTCATAGACGGCCTCGTCCATCTCGTCCCGGCGGGCATAGAGCTGGATGCGGCCCGCCCGGTCCTGCAGGTCGCAGAAGCTGACCTTGCCCATGCCGCGCTTGCTCATCAGACGGCCGGCCACCTTGACGGGTTTGCCCTCCATCTCGTCAAAGTTGTCCCGGATCTGCTGGGAGGTCGCGTCCCAGGCAAAGTGGGTCTGCTCAAAGGGGTCCTCTCCCGCCGCCTGCAGCGCCGAGAGCTTTTCCCGCCGGATTTTCAGGATCTGGCGAAGATCCTGCTCCTGCGTCTCGTTCTTTTGTTCAGCCATGTAGGTTCTCCTTATCGTTCGATCTTCTTCACCACGTAGGTTATGCTGCCTCTGGGGGCTTCCACGGTGACACTCTGCCCCTCTTTGGCGCCCATGAGGGCCTTGCCGAAAGGAGATTCCTCCGAAATGATACCGTTCATGGGATCGGACTCCTGTGAACCCACGATTTTATAGGGCGGCAGTTCCTTGCCGTTCAGATCCGCCACCGTCACGCGGCAGCCGATGGTGACGACATCGCCGGTCGCGTTCTCGTCCACGATGACCGCATGCTGCAGCACTTCCTCCAGTTCTGCGATGCGGGAGTACAGCTTGCCCTGCTCGTTCTTCGCCTCATCGTACTCGCTGTTTTCAGACAGGTCGCCGAAACCGCGGGCGATCTTGATCTGCTCGGCCACCTCGTCGGAACGGGTGGTTTTTAAATAGTTGAGAGTCTCCTGCAGCTCGTCGAGGCGGGCTTGGCTCATTCTGTATTCGTTACTCATCGGTATTTTGATTCCTTTCTGCTGTCAAATTTATCCGTCGAAGAATGCCCATACTTATTCTATTATATTCATGAGACAGTATTATAGAGTTTCACCTCCCGGATGTCAAGGGGCTAAAAGGCTTGGAATTACTTCGATTTGACCGGGGCGCAGCGCGCCGGCTTCCCACAGGGCTGCGAACAGCTCCTCTCTGCGGCAGCCCTCGGGGATGCTTTCCTCCAAAACGGGCGGCAGTCGCAGCCGGGGCGGATGGTCCAGATGTGCGCCGGGGTAGAGCGGCACCACCGCCCCATTTTTGCAGGAAAGCTCCTTCCGCGGGGCGAACAGGGCCAGCACCTCCGCCGATTCCAGCTGTTCCTTCGTGGGCGAGAGCAGCAGTGACACGCCATACTCCCGCCGCAGCTGCCGGGCAAGTTCCTCGGCGCCGTAGGGGACATCCAGCAGCACATACCGCACCCGCAGGCACAGCTCCGTCACCGTGCGGGTCACCTCACTCCCCAGCCGATCGCCGCTGATGGCGATGGCCGCTCCGGCAGAAAGTCCCCGCGCTTTCATCTCCGCCCAGATCCAGTCTGCCGCCAGTGACCGATAGAGCGGCAGCGTCTCCACCGGTAAAACACCCCGCCGGGCAAACAGGGCCGCATAGGGGAAATCCTCGGGGAACACCGCCCGTGTGACTCCCAGCTTATGCAGCCGTCCCGCCGCCCAGGCTGCCCGACGGCGCACCAGCAGTTCCGGAGTTCCCTCCCTCCGCAGGATGCCCACCTGGTAAAACCGCATGCGCAAAATCGCCGTTTCTCCCGGAGCGCACGCCTTCTTTTCCTCCGTCCACTGCACATATCCAATCATAACGAATCCCTCCTGCCCCCATGGTATGGGACAGGAGGGATTCTCATGTACAAAAATCAGCCGGCCAGGGTATAATTTGTCAAATATTTCAGGGGATTGATGCGCGCGCCGTTTTCCGAAATCTCAAAATGCAGGTGCGGGCCGGTGGAATGTCCCGTGGAGCCGGTGACGCCGATCTTGTCTCCCTGGGCAACCGTCTGCCCCACGGAGACACAGCGGCTGCTCATATGGGCATACAGCGTGGTGTTACCGCTGCCGTGGCTGATAACCACATAGTTGCCGTAGGAGCTGGAATACTGGGAGATGATCACCGTGCCGGCCTTGGCTGCGTGGATATCGGTGGTGTAGCCCACCCGGCCGATGTCAACACCCTTGTGGTTGGTGGAACCGATGCCGCCGGGGGATGAGCGCCCGCCAAAGGTGGAGGTGATATAGTGGCTGCTCACGGGCCAGATATATCCGCCCAGAGCCGCGCTGGTAGCCTGCCCCTGGGCCGCCTGTTGGGCGGCCAGCTCTCTGGACAGCTCCATGATCTTCTGCTGGTTGGCCTCCTCCTCGGCGGCGAGATCGTCCATGTCGGACTCATACTCGCCCTTGCTGGTGCTGAGCTGCTGCACCAGCTTGTTGGCGGAGGCCCGCTGGGTATCCAGTTCGGACTTTTTGCTCACCAGGTCGGCCTTGGCCGCTTCGGAGTCGGCCTTTTGGGATGTAAGCGTCTCCTGCTTGGCGGTGATTTCGTCCTGGAGTGCCTGCAGCTGGTCGATGACCGCCTGGTCGGCGTCCATCACCTCGTTCACGGCGTCCAGCCGGCCCAGCAAGTCCGTAAAGTTAGTGGCGTTGAACAGCACGGACCAATAGCTCACGGTGCCCCGCTCCTCCATGGCCCGCACCCGCTCGCAGAACAGTTCGTACTGTGCCTGCTCCTTGGCCTGGGCGTCGGCCAGTTCCGTCTCCGTCTGGGAAATCAGGGTGGCGTATGTGCTGATCTGCTCCTCCACATTGCTGATCTGGTCTGCCAGCAGCGAGATCTGCTGATCCAGCAGCGTCTTTTTTTTCATGGTGTTGGAGATATCGTCCGACAGATCGCTGATCTTGGCTTGAAGCTCTTTTTTCTGCTGAGCCAGACTGCTGGCATTGCTCTTGAGTGAATCAATGTCCTTTTGCGTCACGGCAGAGGCGGGCTGTATCAGCGTCAGGGATGTGACGGCCATCAAAACCGCCAGCAGAAGGCAAAACAGCCGCTTTGATCGTATCACTTGCGTTCTCCCTCCTCTTACTGCGTCAGACCTGCAGGAATTTACGGATGGCCGACAGGCTGCCACCCACGCCGATCACAATACCTGCCCCCAGAAAGGTGGCGGCCACCGGCTCCCACAGCTGCTGGAATTCGATGACGTGAAACAGCTGGAGCGAATCGGAATTTGCAATGCCCTTGGATACGGCGGAATACAGCGCCCACTGCAGACCAAATGCGATCACCGAGCCGGTCAGACCCAGCAAAAAGCCCTCGTACACAAAGGGCCATCGGATAAAGCCGTTGTTGGCGCCCACCATGCGCATAATGGCGATCTCCTCCCGGCGGTCAAAGGTCGTCAGCTTAATGGTGTTGGAGATGATGAACACCGACACCAGGAACAGCACCACAATCAGCGTCACGCACACCACGGTGGCCACATTGCGCACGGTGATGAAGCCGTTGGAAATCTCCTCATAGGCGTTGACCTTGACAATGCCGGGGATCTTCTCCACCGCCTGCACGGTTGCCTCCGTCTGCGCGAGATCCGAAATATGGATGGCGAAGCGGTCCCGGAAAATGGTGGGGTCCAGATCCTGGAACAGACTCTCCTGCGGATACTGGGCCTCAAAGTCCTTCATGGCCTGTTCCTTGCTGATGTACGTGGCAGAGGTGACGTTGGTCGCAGCCTGAATCTGGCTTTGCAGCGCCTGCGCCTGATCCTCGGTGTATGTCTCATCCACATAGGCCAGAATCTCGTTTTGCTGCTCCAGCTCCTTCAAAAGCGCGTTGGCATTTACCGCCACCAGGGTGAAGGTACCCATGATCAGCAGGCAGGCCACGGTTACGCCGATGGCGGCGAACGTCATGAAGCCGTGGCTGAACATATTCGTCAAGCCCTCGTGAAAAAAGTACCGGAAATTATGCCTGCCCATGAATACGTCCTCCCACATAACCGCCCACGCTGTCGTTGATCACGTGGCCGGAATCGATGGTAACCACTCGCTTTCCAAAGCGGTCCACCAGATCCTTTTCATGGGTCACCACCACGACGGTGGTGCCCAGTTTATTAATTTTTACCAAAAGATTCATCAGTTCCAAAGACCGGTCAGGGTCCAGGTTTCCGGTGGGCTCGTCCGCGATGATGGTAGACGGGTTGTTCACCAGAGCTCGGGCAATGGCCACGCGCTGCTGCTCGCCGCCGGATAACTCCGTGGGATGGCGGCCCGACTTATCCAGCAGGCCCACCAGCTGAAGCACATAGGGAATGCGCTTGTGGATCTCCTTGGGCCCCACGCCCACGGCCCGCATGACAAACGCCAGGTTATCGTACACCGTCTTTTTTTCGATCAGGCGGAAATCCTGAAAAATAACGCCGATGGTTCGGCGCATCAGCGGAATCTGCCGCTCGGAAATATTGTTCGCCGAAAAACCGTTGATCATGATGCGGCCAACAGTAGGCTCAATCTCCCCTGTCAGCAGTTTGATGATGGTGGATTTTCCGGAGCCGGACGGCCCCACCAGAAACACAAATTCTCCGTCCTCGATGGTCAGATTGATTCCCCGGATGGCTTTTGTTCCGTTGTCATACTCCATTTCCACATCTTTCAGACGAATCATGCGGACACCTCGCTTCTCATCATTCGCTCCATCCTCTATTCCGTATTGTGGCCCCATCCTGTGGGAAGGGGTCGACATAATTCCATATTTAGCTTCATTATATCTACTTTTTCGACGCCATGCAAGCCTTGTTTACAATTGTTCACAATTCCACATGACATACCGGTTTGTGTAAAAAAAGAGAGGAAACCAACGGTTTCCTCTCCGAAAAATACATTATTCAGGCGTCGATGCCCCGGGAGGTCAGGTACTTTTTGACCATGAGGGCAACCTTGAAGGTGATAGCGTCGTCAAACTCCCGCAGATCAAGTCCGGTGAGCTTTTTGATCTTTTCCAGACGATACACCAGCGTGTTGCGGTGGACGAACAGCTTCCGCGCGGTCTCGGAGACGTTGAGGTTGTTTTCAAAGAACTTGTGGATGGTGAACAGTGTCTCCTTATCCAGTGCATCGATGGGGTTTTTCTTGAAAACCTCCTGCAGGAACATCTCGCACAGGGTCGTGGGCAGCTGATAGATCAGACGTCCGATCCCCAGGTTTTCATAGTTGATCACGTATTTCTCCGTATCGAAAACCTTACCCACTTCGATGGCGATCTGGGCCTCCTTGTAGGACTTGGCCAGATCCCGCAGATGCTGGGTCACAGTACCGATGCCCACCACCACGGTGGATTCGCTGCCGGAACGGAGCGCCTCTTCAATTGAAGACGCAATTTTGTTGAGTTCCTTGACGCCCGCGCCATCGGTCATCTGGCAGATCAGCACCACATTCCCCTCGCCCACGGAGAGAACGAAGTCGTTCTGCCGGTCGGGGAACAGGCTCTGGATTACATCCGTGGGAACGGACTCCGCCTTGCGCAGCGAGCGAACCACGAACACGCCCCGGGGCACGTCCGTCATCACCCGCAGCTCCTTGGCGCGCATATAGATGTCGCCCAGCATGATATTGTCCGAGATGATGTCCTTGATGAATGAGCCGCGGTCATGCTTTTCCTCGTAATAGGCCTTGGCCGAATTGAGTGCTACCGTCGCCATGGAGCAGACGGTCTTGCTGATATCATTGTCGCCGAACGCGAACGCGGCATAGTCGAACTGATTTCCCCAGCCATTGAGCGCTTTGAAGGTCTTTCCGTCGGAGCAAACCATTGTCCCCAGCGCCATATTGATGGTGGGCACATGCTCTGCCCAACGCTGGCCGATCATGGACAACTCGCTGCAGGCAATCACAATTCCCTCACCATCAATAACGCCCACGGTGCGGTCGGTGTTCTCCTTCAGCTGCAAGACTACGTTCTGAAAAATTCTCCCTGACATAGCAGGCCCTCCTAGCACAGATTGTTTTGTGCATTCTGTCAATGACAACATTATATCGGCGTTTTGTTAAAAATGCAAGAGATTTTTTCTTTTTTCAACAAAAAATAATTGCATTTTTAGGCAACATTTGATTCTTTCTTTCTCATTTTATGAGACTTTCCAAGCCCTTCAGCTCCTCGGCGGACAAATGTCTGTATTCTCCCAAAGCCAGTCTAAGGTCTAAGGGCAAATTGCCCATTCGCACTCTGCTCAAGTAAACCACCGGCTTTCCCCGGGCGGCAAGCATCCGCTTCACCTGATGGAATTTTCCCTCCCGCAGGGTGACATATGCCTCGCTCTCCTCTCCCGCGCGCAGGATCTCAAGGCCCGCGCTCTGGCACACCAGACCGTCCCCCAGCACCATGCCGGCGGCGAATGCACGGCAGTCTGCTTCCTCCAGACAACCGGCTGTACGGGCGAAATACACCTTATCCACATGGTAACGGGGCGAGAGCAGGCGATGGGCCGTCTGCCCGTCGTTGGTCAGCAGCAGCAGCCCCTCCGTGTCCTTGTCCAGCCGCCCCACGGGAAACAGCCCCTGGCGCCGCAGCTCCGGCTCCAGCAAATCCAGAACCGTTTTTCCCTTTCCGTCCTCGGTGGCGGAGAGGACGCCGCCGGGCTTGTTCATCATCAGCCAGGTGTACTGCTGCCAGGTAAGGCACTCACCGTCCACAGACAGCTCCGCGGCGGCAGGGTCGTATTTCTCCTCCGGTGAGGCGGCGGGGCTTCCGTTCACCAGCACCCGCCCCTGACGGACAAGGAGCTTGACCTCCCTGCGGGACCAACGGCCCGTGGCGGCGAGGATTTTATCCAGTCTCTGCGTTTCCAGTGAGATTCTCCTCTCTGCCGCGAGGCGGCTTCCCGGTGGGAACAAGCCTGTGCGGCGAAAAAATCCATCTGCGGTATGGGGCGCAGAATGCCCCGTTCCGGTGAGATAACCGATCTTTTCGGCGGCCAGACTCTGTCAAAAACACCGTTTTTTGCGGCGGTGCGCAAACAGCGAAAACACTGCCTGCGGTTAAATATAACGGAGTTGTCTGCGGCTATTTTATCATAAACCCGTCCCGATTGGAATAAGAAAGTGATGGGGAGGGATCAGGAATGTTTATCTGGACTGCCAAGCTGAAGAAGAGGCGGATCCTGCTTGGGCTGGTACTGGTGGTGCTGCTGGCAGCGCTGCTGTTTATTCTGGCGGGATTTCTGCACAAGTCCACGGAAGACGGAGTCGGACGCCTGGACACCGAAGAGGCCAGGGTGAGCTATCTGCAGGATCTGGGCTGGCAGGTCAATCCGGAGCCGGTCACTACATTGCAGCTGCAGCTGCCGGACCCGCTGACGGAGCCTTTCGTCACCTACAATGTGCTGCAGAAAAAGCAGGGCTTCGATCTGACGGACTCCGCCGGCTGCCGGGTCACCCGGTACACCTACATGGTGACTAACTATCCCGGCCATCCGGATGGTGTGCAGGTGAATTTGTACCTGTGCGAAGGTCTGCCCGTGGCGGGAGATGTGATGGTTACCGGGGCCAACGGCTTCCAAGCCGGCCTGGCCTTCCCGGAGTAAGCCGACAAAAAAAGCGCCCGCCATTAGGCGGGCGCTTTGAGTAATGCGGAGAAATTAGGCGTTGATCTCGATGACAGCGCCGGAGCCGACGGTACGGCCACCCTCACGGATAGCGAAACGCAGGCCCTTCTCGATGGCGATCGGGGTGATCAGCTCCACGTCCATCTCGACGTTATCGCCGGGCATGCACATCTCAACACCCTCGGGCAGGGAGATGACGCCGGTCACGTCGGTGGTACGGAAGTAGAACTGGGGACGATAGTTGTTGAAGAACGGAGTATGACGGCCGCCCTCGTCCTTGGACAGGACGTAGACCTGACCCTTGAACTTGGTGTGGGGATGGATGGAACCGGGCTTAGACAGAACCTGTCCGCGCTCGACGCCGGTACGATCCACACCACGCAGCAGAACGCCGACATTGTCGCCAGCCTCGGCGAAGTCCAGCAGCTTGTGGAACATCTCGATACCGGTAACGACGGTCTTCTTCTTCTCCTCGGCCAGGCCGACGATCTCGATTTCCTCGGACAGCTTCAGGACGCCACGCTCCACACGGCCGGTAGCCACGGTGCCGCGGCCGGAGATGGTGAACACATCCTCGACGGGCATCAGGAAGGGCAGGTTTTCGCTGCGTTCCGGAGTGGGGATATAGTCGTCAACAGCGTCCATCAGCTCCTTGATGCACTCGTACTCGGGAGCGTTGGGATCGGTGGACTCGGAGGTCAGAGCGTTCAGAGCGGAACCCTTGATGATGGGCAGATCGTCGCCGGGGAACTCGTACTTGCTCAGCAGCTCGCGGACTTCCATCTCGACCAGTTCCAGCAGCTCGGCATCGTCGACCTGATCGCACTTGTTCAGGAACACGACGATGGCGGGCACGCCCACCTGACGGGCCAGCAGGATGTGCTCGCGGGTCTGGGCCATGGGGCCGTCAGAAGCAGCGATGACCAGGATAGCGCCGTCCATCTGAGCGGCACCGGTGATCATGTTCTTGATATAGTCGGCGTGGCCCGGGCAGTCCACGTGGGCATAGTGACGCTTCTCGGTCTCATACTCCACGTGAGCGGTGTTGATGGTGATGCCGCGCTCCTTCTCCTCGGGAGCCTTATCGATGGCGTCATAAGCCTCGAATTTGGCCTTGCCCTGCAGAGCCAGCCACTTGGTGATGGCAGCGGTCAGAGTGGTCTTGCCATGGTCAACGTGACCGATGGTGCCGATGTTAACATGGGGCTTGTTTCTTTCAAATTTCTGCTTAGCCATTTGATGATCCTCCTATCAAATTAGAAAATCCATTGCGGGCGGCGGTTTCTTTATAAGCACCGCCTATTTTACAGTAAAATCTAGGGAAAATCAATCCCCAATTACTCCTGTCCCTTTGCTGCCGTACGGGTCGCCACAATCTTATCCCGGATGTTCTTCGGGATTTCGATATAGTGGCTGGGCTCCATGGTGTACTGGCCGCGGCCCTGAGTACGGGAACGCAGGTCGGTGGCATAGCCGAACATTTCGGCCAGCGGTACATTGGCGTCGATCTGCTGGGCGCCGGGACGGGCTTCCAACTGGATGATCTGTCCGCGGCGGGAGTTCAGATCGCCGATGACATCGCCCATATACTCGTCAGGGACGATGACGGAGACCTTCATGATGGGTTCGAGCAGTGTGGCGTCAGCCTTCCGGCAGGCTTCCTTGAACGCCATAGAACCGGCGATCTTGAACGCCATTTCGGAGGAGTCCACCTCGTGATAGGAGCCGTCGTACAGCGTAACCTTCACGTCCACCACGGGGAAGCCGGCCACAACACCGGCGTTCATCGCACCCTGGATACCGGCGTCAACCGCAGGAATATATTCCTTGGGAATGGCGCCGCCCACGATGCCGTTGACGAACTCGTAGCCCTTGCCGGACTCGTTGGGTTCGACACGGATCTTGACGTGACCGTACTGGCCCTTACCGCCGGACTGGCGGGCATACTTGGTATCCTGCTCCACGTTCTTCTTGATGGTTTCCTTGTAAGCGACCTGAGGTGCGCCCACGTTGGCTTCCACCTTGAATTCCCGCAGCATACGGTCGACGATGATGTCCAGATGCAGCTCGCCCATGCCGGCGATAATGGTCTGACCGGTTTCCTCGTCGGTCCAGGTGCGGAAGGTGGGGTCTTCCTCGGCCAGCTTGATCAGCGCCATGGTCATCTTCTCCTGACCAGCTTTGGTCTTGGGCTCGATGGCCACGCGGATGACGGGCTCGGGGAACTCCATGGATTCCAGAATGATGGGGGACTTTTCATCGCAGAGGGTATCGCCGGTGGTGGTGTTCTTCAGGCCGACAGCGGCTCCGATGTCGCCGGAATAGACCTCTTCGATGTCTTCGCGGTGGTTGGCGTGCATCTGCAGGATGCGGCCAATGCGCTCCTTCTGTCCCTTGGTGCTGTTGAGCACGGAGGAACCGGTGAGCAGATGACCGGAGTAAACGCGGAAGAAGCTCAGACGGCCCACATAGGGGTCGGTCATGATCTTGAACGCCAGCGCGGAGAACGGCTCATTGTCGTCAGGGCTGCGATCCTCTTCCTCGTCGGTCTTGGGGTTGACGCCCTTAATCGCGGGAATATCCAGCGGGGAGGGCATATAGTCCACGACGGCGTCCAGCAGCTTCTGCACACCCTTATTCTTATAAGAGGTGCCGCAGGTGACGGGAACCATCTCGTTGGCAACGGTGGCCTTGCGGATCGCCATGCGGATCTTCTCCTGGGGAACCGGTTCGCCGGCCAGATACAGCTCCATGATGGACTCGTCCACCATAGACACGGCATCGAGCAGCTTCTCGCGGTACTCGTTGGCCAGATCCATCATGTCGGCGGGGATTTCCTCCACGCGCATGTCCTTGCCCAGATCGTCGTAATAGATGTCCGCGTCCATCTCGACCAGGTCGATGATGCCCTTGAACGTATCCTCACTGCCGATGGGCAGCTGTATGGCGACGGCGTTGCACTTCAGACGCTCTTCCACCATGCGCAGCACGTTGTAGAAGTCCGCACCCATGATATCCATCTTGTTGACGTAGATCATGCGGGGGACGTGGTAGTTATCTGCCTGACGCCAGACTGTCTCGGACTGGGGCTCCACGCCGCCCTTGGCGCACAGCACGGTCACAGAACCGTCCAGCACGCGCAAAGAGCGCTCCACTTCCACGGTGAAATCCACATGGCCCGGGGTGTCGATGATGTTAATCCGGGTCTTGGGGAACTGGCTCTTCGTTCCGGACCAATAGCAGGTGGTAGCGGCGGACGTGATGGTGATACCACGCTCCTGCTCCTGTGCCATCCAGTCCATGGTGGCGTTGCCGTCATGAACCTCACCCAGCTTATAGTTCACGCCGGTGTAGTACAGGATACGTTCGGTAGTCGTCGTCTTGCCTGCATCGATGTGAGCCATGATGCCGATGTTTCTGGTGTTTTCAAGCGGTGTTTGTCTCGGCATAGTAAATACTCCTTAATAGCGGAAATGCGCGAATGCCTTGTTGGCCTCGGCAGCCTTGTGCGTCTCTTCACGCTTTTTCACTGCGGCGCCGGTGTTATTGGCGGCGTCCATAATTTCGCCGGCCAGCCGCTCCGCCATAGTGCGCTCGCTGCGGGCGCGGGCATAGGCAGTCAGCCAACGCAGACCCAGGGTCTGACGACGGGCGGGGCGAACCTCCAGGGGGACCTGATAGGTGGCGCCGCCGACACGGCGGGCCTTGACTTCCAGGCTGGGCATGATATTCTCCATTGCCTGGGTGAATACTTCGGTGGGATCCTTCTCGGTCTTGGTCTTAATCTGATCGAAAGCGGCATAGACCACCTTCTGTGCCACGCCCTTCTTGCCGTCGAGCATGACGCTGTTGATCAGCTTGGTGACCTGGACGGAACCGTAAACGGGATCGGCCAGGATCTCTCTCTTGGGAACATTACCTCTTCTAGGCACGATGCTTCCCTCCTTCATAATAATATGATGTCATAGGTACTCAAAAGGCCGCTCGGGCCTTCCGTGAATGCCTGCCAAAGAGGTAGATATATATAAACCTATTCGGCAAAGCTTTCAGTTTTTGGAAATCCTTACTTGGACTTCGGACGCTTGGCACCGTACTTGGAACGGGCCTGCATACGGCCGGAAACGCCCTGGGTGTCCAACGTACCGCGGATGATGTGGTAACGCACACCGGGGAGATCCTTTACACGGCCGCCGCGGATCATCACGACGGAGTGCTCCTGCAGGGAGTGACCCACGCCGGGGATATAGGCGGTGACCTCGTAGCCGTTGGTCAGACGAACACGGGCAATCTTACGCAGAGCGGAGTTCGGCTTCTTGGGGGTGGCCGTTCTCACAGCAGTGCAGACGCCTCTTTTCTGGGGGGCGTGCATCTCAGTGTCCTTGTTCTTCAGGGTGTTGAGACCATACTGCAGCGCAGGAGAGGTGGATTTGAACGTGACCTGCTCCCGACCCTTACGGACCAGCTGGTTAAAAGTAGGCATATTGTTCTCCTTTCTTGTCATTTTTGAATCTGGCTGCGCACAGCAGCCTTTATTTTTTGCGGAAAGCAGGAAAGCTATTCCGAAAAAACCGGATGGATGCAGTTTATTTCAGCACGGCCACCACGGCCGCACCCACTGTGATGCGGCAGGCACGGCCCAGCTGGACCATGTTGAGCGAGCAGTCCACAGGGACGCCGGACGCAGCGCACTGCTGGATCAGAGGAGTTGTTAGCTCAGGGTCCGCATCGCTGGCGAAAAACACCTGTACTGCCAGTCCCTGGGCGATGGCCTTGCGGGACTGTTTGACCCCCACGACCCTTTCTTTGGCTGTCAATTTCTCCAGCATGGGACGCTCCTTACAAAATCTTACAACTGCATGGCAAAATTCGCAGATTATCCGCGCAGTTTGAAATTATATCATGCCGGATTTGCGCCGTCAAGTGTTTCTTTTCCTAAAAAATCCGGAGGCTTCCACAGACTCCTGCAAAGCAGCCGCTCTGCCGGGCAGAGCGGCTGCTTTCAAAACGAGCTT
>QKDF01000287.1 GCA_003245395.1 Clostridia bacterium | reverse complement strand
ATAAAACCCCGCAGGACGTGTATTATGCATGTGGAACGGAGTCGTTCAAGGCACAGCTTCGCCAGGCGGGATTCTCTCTGGCGGAGACGCCCGGTGCCGCGGTGACCACGCTGATCTGCGGCTTTGACACGGAGCTGACCTTCCGCAAGCTGGAGGATGCCTGCATTTTGCTGGGGCGCGGTGTTGATTTTCTTGCTACGAATCCAGACTGGGTCTGCCCCACGGAATTCGGCTTTGTGCCCGACTGCGGCAGTGTGTGTGAAATGCTGCTTCGGGCCACGGGACGGCGGCCCAAAGTGCTGGGCAAGCCGGAGCCGGACATGGTGCGTCTGGCGCTCAAGCGGTCAGGCTTCCGGCCAGAGGAGGCACTGCTGGTGGGCGACCGGCTGTATACGGACATCGCCTGTGGCGTTCGGGCGGGAATCGACACGGCCCTGGTGCTGTGCGGCGAAAGCTCTCTGGAGACGCTGGAGCAGTCCGAGGTGAAGCCCTCGGCGGTGTACCGGGATGTGGCGGAGCTGCTGGAGCGGCTGCGCGCGGCGGAATAAGCATTGCGGACTGCACCTGCGGGCGCGGAGGAGAGGAGCGGAGCGGTTGAAGGGCGATAAGGGCGGAAAAAACACCACGAGGAGCGCTGTGCGGCGGGAGCTGCGGGAGCATAAAAGCTCTTTTTTTGTTTTTGTGGTGCTGCGCGCCCTGGTGATCGTAACTCTGGCGCGCCAGATTTATCTGGGCAGCTATGAAAGCGCGTTTTTGTGTGTGCTGACGCTGTTGCTGCTCTATATGCCCAGCTGGGTGCAGGTACGATTGGGAATCGAGCTGCCGCCGGCGCTGGAGATCACGGTGCTGTGCTTCATCTACGCGGCGGAGATTTTAGGAGAGATCAACGCATTTTACGCGGTGATCCCGTTCTGGGACAGCATCCTGCACATCATCAACGGCTTTTTGTGCGCGGCGGTGGGATTTTCACTGGTGGTACTGCTCAACGGGGACGAGCGGCTGACGTTCCGGCTGTCGCCCTTTTTTGTGGCGCTGACCGCATTTTGTTTTTCCATGACCATCGGCGTGCTGTGGGAGTTTTTCGAGTTCGGTATGGACTATTTCTTTCATACGGATATGCAGAAGGATACGGTGATCCACGCGCTGTATTCCGTGGCGCTGGACCCGTCTCACTCCAATACCGTGGTGGCGATACCGGGTATCGATCATGTAACGGTGAACGGCAAGGATCTGGGGTTGGGCGGCTATCTGGACATCGGGCTGATCGATACCATGAAGGATCTGTTTGTGAATTTTATCGGTGCGGTGGTCTTTTCCGTCATCGGTTATTTTTATGCCAAGAATCAGGGCGTGCGGAGACCGGCGGCGATGCATTTTGTACCCAGTCCAAAGACAGCGGGAGGCGCGGATGCCCGTCGGGATAACCGGACCGGACAAAAGGAGAAACAAAAGAAGGAGTGACACCCATGCAATCGTTTGAGCAGACACTGACCCCCAACAGCTATTCCCGTCAGGAGGAGCTGACCTTTGCCGGATGCGATCGCAGCAGAAGAATCCGTCCTGCCAAGATTTTAAGCATCATGGCTGCGGCGGCCGGCTACGACTATGACGCCCGGGGGCTGACGTATGAGGTACTCTATGCCATGCGGCAGGCGTTTCTGCTGTCCAAGGCGGCGTTCCGGATTCACCGGTATCCCATGGCGGGAGATGTACTCAACGTGATGACCTGGGAAAACGGTGCCCACGGTGCGCATCTGCGGCGGGTGTATGAACTGAGTGACCGCAGGAGCGGTGAGGTGTGCATTTCCGGAAAGAGTGAATGGATTCTGGTGGACCCTGTGACGCGGAAAATCCTGCGTCCCGCCAGCTTCACTGGCAAGGCGCTGACCGAGTGCCCGAAGGAGATCGACGCGCCGGAGTGCGTGAAGGTTACCCTGTCGGGAGAATCCCCGGAGGAGCGCGGTGTCCGCACGGTGGTCTGGTCTGATCTGGACGGCAACGGGCATGTGTACAGCGGCAACTACGGCGACATCATCTGGGATGCCTTGCCTGCATCCCTGCAGGACAGGCCGCTGCGGGAGTTCCAGCTCAACTATCACAAGGAGGCCGTTTTGGGCGAGCAGCTGCGGCTGCTGGGCGTTCAGGAGGAAAATACCTACCGCATGGAGGGCTTGGGGGACGGCAGTCCGTGCTTTACCACCCTATGTACATTTCAATCAGAAGAGCATTAAAAAAACAGCCGGACGTGCCCATTTGCACGTCCGGCTGTTTTGGCTTTTTGGAAAGAGTGGTTCAGTATCCGAACAGAATGGAGCGATTGATGTCCGCCAGGGTGCTTTGTGTTACAGGCGGCGCTGCTTTTCCGTATCGCAGTATGCACAGCAATAGGTGTGCTTCTCCGGATCGGAGAGAACGAAGATGGCGTCCAGCTGGGGTTCCGCTACGGTGATGCAGCGGGGGTTTTTGCAGTGGATGACGTTTACCAGCCGCTGCGGCGGCGCCAGATGCTTTTTACCCACTCGAACGCCGTCGCGGATGATGTTCACCGTGATGTCCGGGTCGATATAGCCCAGCACATCCAGATCCACCTCCATGGGGGAGTCAATCTTGATGATATCCTTTTTACCCATACGGTTGCTGCGGACGTTTTTGATGATGGCCACGGAGCAGTCCAGCTCATCCAGATGCAGATAGCGGTAGATGTCCATGCTCTTGCCGGCTTTGATGTGGTCCAGAACCACGCCGTTTTGGATGCTGTCAATGTTCATGTTCGGCCTCCCTTTATTCCGCCCGCAGGCCCAGCAGAAGCAGTATCAGAGCCATGCGGATAAATTTACCGTTTTGTACCTGTTTCCAATAGGCGGCCCGGGGATCATTGTCCACCGCCACAGAGATTTCGTTTACCCGGGGCAGGGGATGCAGAATGCACAGGTCCTGCTTGGCCGGCACCAGCTTTTCCGGGTCGAGGACGTAGGTATCCTTCAGACGGATGTAGTCCGCCTCGTTGAAGAAGCGCTCCTTCTGTACCCGTGTCATATACAGAATATCAAGACCGGGCATGGCCGCTTCCAGACTGGCGGTCTCCTCATAGGCCAGGCCCTGCTTTTTCAGCACGTTTTCCTTCAGATAATCCGGCAGCTTCAGCTCATCAGGAGAGATGAACACAAACCGGATGCCTGTCTGGCGGGAGAGCGCGTTAACCAGGGAGTGTACCGTCCGGCCAAACTTCAGGTCGCCGCAGAAGCCGATGGTGAAGTCGTTGAGTCGTCCTTTTTCACGGTGGATGGTCAGCAGATCGGTCAGGGTCTGGGTGGGGTGATTGTGTCCGCCGTCGCCGGCGTTGATGATGGGTACCTCGCTGCGCTGGGCGGCGGCGAAGGGCGCGCCCTCCTTGGGATGGCGCATGGCGATGATGTCGGCGTAGCAGCTGACGGTGTGGACGGTGTCCACCACGGTCTCACCCTTGGCGGTGGAGCTGCTGGCGGCCTCGGAAAAGCCCAGCACCGTGCCGCCCAGGGCCAGCATGGCCGACTCAAAAGACAGCCGGGTGCGGGTGGAGGGCTCGAAGAACAGTGTGGCCAGCTGACGGTGGCGGCACAGCTCCTGATACCGCTCCGGCTGGGCAATGATGTCCTCGGCGGTGGCGATCAGCCCGTCGATCTCCTCCGGGGTCAGGTCGGTGATGTCGATCAGATGACGAATGGACATAGTGCGCCTCCTTAACCGTGAATCCAGCTCTCGTCACCGGGATTGGTCCGGAAACGGCGGAGCCGGTCAATGTCCTCGGGCCGGATGCGGCCCTCTTCGGCGGCCACTTGGCACACCGCGTCAAAATTGCTCAGGCTGTAATTGGTGACATTCGATTCGGCCAGCCGATCCAAGCCCTTTTGCATTCCGTAGGTGAAGATGGACGCGATGCCCAGCACCTGAGCGCCTGCCTCCCGCAGAACCTCCACAACCTCGATGCAGCTGCCCGCGGTGGAGATCAGGTCTTCCACTACCACGACCTTCTGGCCCTTCTCCAGTCGGCCCTCGACCTGGTTGCCCCGGCCGTGGTCCTTGTGCCCCGAGCGGACATAGCCCATGGGCAGGCCCATCAGGTGCCCCACGATGGCGGCGTGGGCGATACCGGCGGTGGATGTGCCCATCAGTACCTCCACGTCCGGATAGTGCTCCCGGATCAGGGCGCACAGGCCGTTTTCCACGGCGGTGCGCACTTCGGGCGCGGTGAGAGTCAGGCGGTTGTCACAGTAGATGGGACTTTTGATGCCGGAGGCCCAGGTGAACGGCTCCTCCGGACGCAGGAATACGGCGCCGATGCTCAGCAGGTCATGGGCGATCTCTTGTTCCAGATTCATATCTATATTCTCCTCTCAGATTACTTGCCAAGAAAATCCCGGACAGCCCGGGCATAGGCGGCCACGGGGTCTGCCGCCTGGGTGATGGGCCGGCCCACCACAATGTAGTCGCAGCCGGCACCGGCGGCTTTCTCCGGCGTCATGATGCGCTTCTGGTCGCCGACCTCTGAATCCGCGAAGCGAATGCCGGGGGTGACGGTCACAAAATCAGCACCGCAGACCTCCTTGACTTTCGCTGCCTCCAGCGGAGAGCAGACCACACCATCCAGGCCGCTGCCCGCGGCGTTTTTGGCATACGCCATGACGGTTTCTGCCATGGGGACGTTGATAAGCAGCTCGTTTTTCAGCGCTGTGTCGTCGGTGGAGGTCAGCTGGGTGACGGCGATGAGCAGGGGGCGGGTACCGTCGGGCCGGGTCAGACCCTCCAGCGCGGCGCGCATCATCTCCGCCGCGCCGGCGGCATGCAGGTTCACCATGTCCACGTCCAACCGGGAGAGGACGGCCATGGCCCGTTTCACCGTGTTGGGGATGTCGTGGAGCTTCAAGTCCAGAAAAATCCTGTGGCCCCGGGCCTTGATCTCCCGGACAATCTCGGGCCCCTCGGCATAGAACAGCTCCATGCCGATTTTTACGAACGGTTTTTCTCCGGTGAACCGATCCAGAAAGGCCAGGGTTTCGATTTTCGTGGGAAAGTCCAAGGCGATGATAACATCTTTTGCACTCATGAATGCGCTCCTCCTGTGAGTTCCGAAATTTTGGTTACGCCCAGCCGTTCGCAGATGCCGGGCAGGTGTTCAATGATGGTTTTGCAGGCGTATGGATTGCGCAGGTTTGCGGCGCCTACCTCCACGGCCGCCGCGCCGCACAGCATCATCTCCGCCGCGTCCTCCGCGGAAGAGACCCCTCCGCAGCCGATGATGGGCAGC
>QKDF01000013.1 GCA_003245395.1 Clostridia bacterium | reverse complement strand
CCTCCACGTCAAGAACGTAAAAGAGCTTTCCCTTGTCTCTGCCCGCATCGGACCTGACAATACTTGCTTTTGCAATTTCCATACGCGTTCCATTTAAATCGCCGGAGCCGTGAGAATTTCAGGCTCACCGTCGGTAATCAGGATCGTGTTCTCATAGTGAGCGGCGTTTTTCCCGTCCGCCGTGCGGACGGTCCAGCCGTCGGACATCTGATAGCTATCCGCGCCCCCCGCGTTCACCATGGGTTCGATTGCAAGGGTCATTCCCCGCAGGAGCCTGGCCCCACGGCCCGGATGGCCGTAATTGGGAATCTCCGGTGCCTCGTGCATTTGTGCGCCCACACCGTGGCCCACGTACTCTCGGACAATGGAATAGCCGTGGCTTTCCACATAGGTCTGAATGGCCGCCGAGATGTCAAAGAGCCGCTTGCCTTCCTTTGCATATTGGATGCCCTCGAAGAAGCTCTGCCTGGTCACATCGATCAGGTTCTGCGCTTCGGGAGAGATGGCACCGCAGGCAAATGTGGCCGCGCAGTCGCCGTGAAAGCCGCCGATGTACGCACCCACGTCCACGCTGACGATGTCGCCTTCTTTCAGCACCCGTTTGCCCGGAATGCCGTGAATCACTTCGTCGTTGACGCTGATACAGGCGGATGCCGGATATCCCTGGTAATGAAGGAATGAAGGAACCGCACCCTCTTTGCGGATGAACCGCTCCACTTCGCTGTCGATCTCTTGGGTTGTTACGCCGGGTCTTACCATTTCCCCTGCCAAAGCACGGGCAGCCGCGGTAATTTTTCCGGCACGGCGCATCAGTTCGATCTCATGGGAGGATTTGAGAGTAATCATGCCTCTCATCTCCCCAACGCGTGGAGAATTGCCTGGGAAGTCTCAGTCACAGTGGGCTGATTTTCCACAGACTTCAGGATGCCGCGGACCCGATAAAAGTCCTTGAGCGGTTCCGTCTCTTTATGATAGACCTCAAGCCGGGCTTTTACCGTCTCGGGTTCATCATCATGACGCTGCACCAGCTTGCCGCCGCAGTGGTCGCAGATTCCGGGTGTTTTGGGAGGTACTGCCACCAGATGGTAGCTGGCGCCACAGGATTCGCACACGCGGCGGCCGCTCATGCGATCCATAATAGCCTCGTCCGAGATTTCGATCGAGACCACATCGTCAAAGACAATACCCGCTTTCTCCATGGCCTCTGCCTGCGCAATGGTGCGGGGCACCCCGTCCAGGATATAGCCATTTTTGCAATCGTCCTCAGCCAGCCGCTCACTGATGATGCCGATGATGACCTCATCGGGAACCAGCTTGCCCGCGTCCATGAAAGCTTTGGCCTTCAAGCCGGTGGGTGTGCCGTTTTTAACGGCGGAACGGAGGATATTGCCGGTGGAGATTGTGGGAATCTTCATTTCCCTGCACAGGATTTCTGCCTGTGTACCCTTGCCGGCGCCCGGAGCGCCCAACAGGATTAAATTCATTTCAGCCGCCTCTCTTATTCCAGGAAGCCCTTATACTGACGCATCAGCATCTGGGATTCCAGCGCCTTCACCGTTTCCAGCGCGACGCCCACGATGATGATAACGGACGTGCCGCCGATGGACAGATGGTAATTGCTGACGACCTTGCCGGCAACCAGCGGGCACATGGCTACGATGCCCAGATAAATGGCACCGAACAGAGTGACTTTATTGAGAACCTTTCTAATAAAGTCCACGGTAGGCTTACCGGGACGGAAGCCAGGAATGAAACCGCCCTGCTTCTTCAGGTTATTGGCGATTTCCACAGGATTAAACTGAATGGTGGAGTAGAAATAGCTGAAGCCGATGATCAGGATGAAGTAGACGACCATATACAACAGCGATTTTGTATCGAGGAAGTTCGCCAGCGCATAGCTGAACGTACCTTTCTCTCCCACACCGGTAAATGCCATGACGGTTGCAGGCAAAGATGCGATGGACTGCGCGAAAATGATCGGCAGAACGCCGGACATATTCACCTTCATAGGCAGATGCGTGCTCTGTCCGCCGTACATCTTGCGGCCCACCTGACGCTTGGCGTACTGCACAGGCAGACGGCGCTCGGCGTCGTTGATGAACACAATGAATACGATCAGTGCCAGAATACCGATGATGATGAACGCCACACCCCATGGCGCAACAGCCTTATCCAGGACGTTTTGCGCTGCTGTCTGAGTATATCCCGCAGAAGTCAGAGAGTCAAGAGAAATGGTGCCGTTTTTGACACCCGACCATGTGTGCACTCCTGTGATCAACCCGGAGATCATGGTGGGTACACGGGAGAGGATACCGGCGAACAGGATGATGGAAATACCATTACCCACGCCAAACTCGGTTACCTGCTCGCCCATCCACATCACGAAGGAGGAGCCAGCCATGAACGACACGATGATGACCAGTGCAGTCCAAATCGTAGGATCGTCAACCGCCAGCAAGCCATAGCGCTTCATGATCATGTAGTAGCCAAAGGCCTGCAGCAGCGCGATTGCCACTGTGGAATAACGGGTGATGGACTGAATCTTCTTGCGGCCTTCCTCGCCGCCGTCCTTCTGCAAGCGCTCCAGATAAGGAACCGCCACTGTCAGCAGCTGGATGATGATCTGGGCGTTGATATAGGGCTGGATGCTCAGAGCGAAGACCGTGGCCTGCGCAAATGCACCGCCGGACATCACGTCAAACAGTCCCAGGATCGTCGTACTCTGGCTGTTGAGATAACTGGCCAGCAGAGTCGTGTTCACGTAAGGAACCGTAATGGCGTTACCGATGCGATAAATCAGAAGAATCAGGAGAGTGAAGATGATCTTTCTACGCAGCTCGGGAATTCCCCATGCCTTGCGAACCGTCTGGATCACGTTACTTCACCTCGGCCTTTCCGCCAGCTGCCTCGATTGCCTCCTTGGCAGAAGCGGAGAAAGCAGAGGCCTGCACCGTCAACTTTTTGGTAACCTTGCCGTTGCCCAGCACCTTATAGCCATAGACACACTTGGACAGGATGCCCTTGTCCAGCAGCGTCTGGGCCGTAACGGTCTCGCCGTCCTCAAATACGTTGAGTGCGCTAAGGTTAATGGTCTCCAGAGATTTTGCAAAGATATTATTGAAGCCGCGCTTAGGAATACGGCGAGTCAGAGGCATCTGACCGCCTTCGAAACCGATCCGGATCTTACCGCCGGAACGGGCCTTCTGGCCCTTGTGTCCACGGCCGCCGGTTTTGCCATTACCGCTGCCGGCACCGCGTCCCTTGCGGTAAGGGTCGCGGACGGAACCAGCTGCGGGAGACAGTTCGTTCAATTTCATGGTTGCGTGCCTCCTTACTTCACTTCGGTGACCTGCAGCAGATAGCCGATCTTAGCGATCTTTCCGCGGGTCTGGTCGTTGTCGGGCTGCACGGTGATGTCACCGATTTTCCGCAGGCCCAGAGAATTGGCAGTGGCAACCTGCTTTTCCAGTCTGCCGCTCAGGCTCTTGATGAGCTTAATGTTTAAGTTTGCCATTTTAAGCTCCTCCTTAACCAATGATCTCGCTGACGCTCTTGCCGCGGGTACGAGCAACTTCCTCAGGGCCGCGCATGGACTTGAGGCCTTCGAAAGCAGCAGCAACCACATTATTGGCATTGTTGGAGCGCAGGCACTTGGTACGAATGTCTTTGATTCCGGCAGCTTCGACGACGGCACGCACAGCGCCGCCGGCGATCACGCCGGTACCGGGAGCAGCGGGCTTCATCAGCACGCGGCCGGCGCCGGCTTCACCGATCACCTCGTGAGGGATGCTGGTGCCGGACAGCGTCACGGTAATCATGTTCTTCTTGGCAGCTTCCAGGCCCTTGCGGATGGCCTCGGGAACTTCGGCGGCCTTGCCCAAACCATAGCCGACTTTGCCCTTCTGATCGCCCACCACGACGAGCGCGGAGAACTTCATCACGCGGCCGCCCTTGACGGTCTTGGAAACACGGTTGAGGGCAACAACCTTTTCAGTGTACTCACTGGGCTCTCTTTCAAATCTTGCCATTGTTGTTTAACCTCCTCCGATCAAAACTTCAGGCCGCCCTCGCGGGCGCCGTCGGCCAGTGCCTGAACACGGCCATGGTACAGATAGCCACCGCGGTCGAAAACCACATTTTCGACACCCTTGGCCTTGGCGCGCTCAGCAATGAGCTTGCCTACGGCGGCGGCAGCGGCAACATTGCCGCCGTATCCTTCGATGGACGAATCCAGGGAGGAGGCGGAAGCCAGAGTCACGCCGCTGACATCATCGATGACCTGAGCGTAAATGTTGGCTTCGCTGCGGAACACATTCAGACGCGGCATCTCGGGGGTGCCGGAAATCTTGGCGCGCACTCTTTTATGGCGCTTCAAACGCTGCGCGTTGGTATTCGGTTTTTTAATCATAACGGCACACCTCCTTACTTCTTACCGCCGGTCTTACCGACCTTGCGGCGGATGACCTCGGTGGAATATTTGATGCCCTTGCCCTTATAAGGCTCGGGAGGACGCTTCTCGCGGACCTCGGCAGCGAACTGGCCGACGGCCTGCTTGTCGCATCCGCGGATTACAATTTTATTGGGAGCGGGGACATCAATAACGATGCCCTCAATCTCGGAAACGATCACCTGATGAGAGAAGCCCAGGTTCATAACCAGGTTCTTGCCCTCCTTGGCAACACGATAGCCGACGCCGTTGACATCGAGTTCCTTGGTAAACTCGTGAGTCACACCCTCTACCATATTGTGCAGCAGGGTGCGGGTCAGGCCATGGAGAGACTTGTGCAGCTTATCCTCGGAGGGACGGTCCACGGTGATCGTGTTGCCGTCCTGTTTGATGATCATTTCGGGACGCAGGGCGCGGGTCAGCGTGCCCTTGGGGCCCTTGACGGTGACCACATTACCTTCAGCCACGGTGACGGTGACGTCGGCGGGGACGGTAATGGGCATTCTGCCGATTCTAGACATAATTCAGATACCCTCCTTACCAGACAAACGCCAGGACTTCGCCGCCGACATGCTGCTCGCGGGCATTCTTGTCGGTCATGACGCCCTTTGACGTGGAAACGATCGCGATACCCAGGCCGCGGAGCACACGGGGCAGCTCATCAGCGCCCACATAGACGCGCAGGCCGGGCTTGCTGACGCGGCGCAGGCCAGTGATGACCTTTTCCTTGCCAGCGTTGTACTTCAGGGTGATGTGAATGACGCCCTGGGTGTTGCCTTCCATCATCTGGAAGTTTTTGATATAGCCCTCATCCAGCAGAATCTGAGCAATGCTCTTTTTCATGTTGGAAGCGGGTACATC
>QKDF01000289.1 GCA_003245395.1 Clostridia bacterium | reverse complement strand
AAGGCCCACGAGGAGAATCAGAAGCAGATCGCCCTGATCAATCAGATGGTATCTGAAATCGGCAAGGCCAAGTTTGAGTATCCCCACGCCGACTTCAATGAGGAGCTGTTTGACAAAATCATTGCCGCCACCACGGACGAGGCCAAGGCCGCCATGGACACCGACGACAAGAACGTGCGCGAGGCGCGCTGGAATGCGCTGATCACCCACTGGCATGAACTGTTCCTGGAGGAATATCCCAATATGGATCAGTATCTGGAGGAGATCACCTACAAATTCCAGAAGAAGATCGTCAAGGCCTGGCTGCTGGAAGGCCACCGTGTGGACGGCCGCAAGAGCAACGAGATCCGTCCCCTCTCCGCAGAGGTGGGCGTCCTGCCCCGTACCCACGGCTCCGGTCTGTTCACCCGCGGCCAGACCCAGGTGCTCTCCGTGTGCACGCTGGACACCCTCTCCGCAAACCAGAAGCTGGACACCATCTGGGAAGAGACGGAAAAGCGCTATATGCACCACTACAACTTCCCGGGTTACTCCGTGGGTGAGGCAAAGCCCGCCCGCAGCCCCGGCCGGCGTGAAATCGGCCACGGTGCTCTGGCCGAACGGGCCCTGCTGCCCGTGCTCCCCCCCGTTGAGGAGTTCCCCTACGCCATCCGCGTGGTGTCCGAGGTTGTTTCCTCCAACGGCTCTACTTCACAGGGCTCCATCTGCGGCTCCACTCTGGCGCTGATGGATGCAGGCGTGCCCATCAAGGCCCCCGTAGCCGGCATCTCCTGCGGCCTGATTCAGGACGACAACGGCGGCTTCACCACCTTCATCGACATCCAGGGCGTGGAGGACTTCCACGGCGAGATGGACTTCAAGGTGGCCGGTACGAAGAAGGGCATCACCGCCATTCAGATGGATCTGAAAAATGACGGCCTGACCATGGAGATCATTAAAAACGCCCTGGACATCACCTATGACGCCCGGTGCGAGATCCTGGACAAGATCATGCTTCCCTGCATCGCCGAACCCCGCAAGGAGGTCAACCGGTATGCTCCCAAGATGATCACGATGCACATCGATCCCGACCGCATCCGCGAAGTCATCGGCAAGGGCGGTTCCGTCATCCAGAAGATCGTGGCCGACACCGGTGCAAAGGTTGATATCAACGACGACGGCTCCATTTTCATCGCCGCTGCCGACTCCACTGCCGCGGACGCCGCCAAGAAGTGCATTGACGACATCGTGTTCGTCCCCGAGGTGGGCAAGCTGTATTACGGCCGTGTGGTCCGCCTGATGACCTTCGGCGTCTTCGTTGAGATCGCCCCGGGTAAGGATGGTCTGGTGCACATCTCCAAGCTGGCTGACCACCGCATTGAAAAGGTGGAAGACGCCTGCAAGGTGGGCGACATGATATGGGTCAAGTTCATGGAGGTCGACGAGAAGGGCCGCTGGAATCTGTCTCACAAGGATGCCATGAAGGAGATCGAGGCCAAGAAGGCCGCCGGCGAACCCATTCAGTAATTGAAACACCCAGACGCGGGACGGGCAGCTGCCTGCCCCGCGTCTTTCGCCTTGCCGTATAAAAGGAGGTCTGATTGATGGACACCATCGCTGCCATTGCCACCGGAGGTGCCCCCACCGCCATCGGCGTCATCCGCATTTCAGGCCCGGAGGCCGACGCCGCAGCCAGCCGGGTATTTTGCGCCGACAGCGGCCGGGCTTTTGACGCGCTGGAACCCCGGAAAATGGTTCTGGGCACGCTCCGCGACCGGGAGGGACGGACGCTTGATCACGGCCTGGCTGTGCGCTTCCCCTCCCCCGGCAGCTATACCGGCGAACCGTCTGTGGAACTGCACTGCCACGGCTCCCCTATGGCCATGGGGGAGATTCTCTCCGCTCTGTTCGCCGCAGGCGCACGACAGGCAAAGGCGGGCGAATTCACCCGTCGGGCTTTCCTCAACGGTAAACTGGATCTGACACAGGCCGAAGCGGTGATTGATCTTATCGATGCGGAAACCGCGGCGGCGGCCCGAAACGCCGCCGCTCAGCTGGGCGGAACCTTGGGCCGGAGTATCAGCGCGGTTTACGACGACCTGACGGATCTGACCTCCCGGTTTTACGCCGTGGTGGATTATCCCGACGAAGACATTGAGGATTTGCAGCAGGCGCAGATTCAAAAAACGCTCCGCAGCGCCGACGAGACGCTGTCCACACTGCTGGCCACCTGTGACCGGGGCCGGGTGCTCAAACACGGCGTGCGCACCGCTATCCTGGGCCGCCCCAACGTAGGCAAATCCTCCTTGCTCAACGCTCTGGCGGGCTATGACCGCGCCATTGTCACCTCTGCGGCCGGAACCACCCGGGATACGCTGGAGGAATCTGTGGTCTGCGGCGGCATCTTGCTGCGGCTGACCGATACGGCCGGTCTGCGGGATACAGCCGATCCAATCGAGGCGCTGGGCGTGGATCGCGCCCGGGACGCCGCCAGCCGGGCACAGCTGAGCCTGCTGGTTTTGGATGGCTCGGAACCGCTGACCCCAGAGGATTTGGCCGCCATGGATCTGGCTGCGGCCGCACCCCGCTCCATGGCAGTCGTCAACAAGGCCGACCTGCCCCTGCGGCTGGAGCTGGAGACAGTCGCCAACCGCTTTTCCCGCGTTGTCTCCATCAGCGCCATGGGGAATCAAGGTCTTGATGCGTTGGAGACGGCAGTGGCGGAGCTGTTTCCCACCGGGGAAGCGTCCGGTGAGGTTCTCACCGATCCCCGCCAGCAGGAAGCCGTTTCCCGCGCTCGGGACGCAGTGCACCGGGCCATAGAGGCGATGGGCACCGGCCTGACACCGGACGCGGTGCTCACCGACGTGGAGGAGGCCATGAACGCACTTGGAGAACTGACCGGCCGCACCGCCCGTGAGGACATTGTCTCCGCCATTTTTTCCCGGTTTTGTGTCGGCAAATAAAAAGCAAATCTGATATTCGCTCTTTTAAAATGTAATTTACAAAACTATTTTTTTATGCTATCCTTTTTCTGTATCTGAATGTGAGAAAGGATGAACCGCAATGGACGATTTGACCAACGCGATGGAGCGGCTGCGAACCCATCGGCCCGTGGAATGGGATCAGCTTCCCGATTTCTCTTTGTATATGGACCAGGTACTCTCCTATATGGACCGCCAGATACTCCGTTTCGACCCCAGTGACGGCTTGACTGCCGCGATGGTAAACAATTATACAAAAAGCGGCCTGGTTCCCCGGGCCGAGGGAAAGAAATACAGCCGGGAGCATTTGGCCTACCTGACCGTGATCTGCGTGTTAAAGCAGGTCCTCTCCGTCAAAGATATGGATCTTTTGCTGGATCAGGAGCTGGTGGATTCCGGCAGTGTGGAAACAGGCTACCACAGTTTCTGCCGCAGTCTGGACGGGGCGCTGACCCTCACTGCCGGTGAAATGGAAGGCCATGACGACTCCGACGGTCTGGCGGATGCAGCCATTCATTTTGCTCTATTAAGCTATGCCGCCGGAGTGGCCAGCAAACGCTATGTCAGCCTGCTGCGTCAAAAGCGGGAAACTGAAGGCCATCCGGAAAAGCGAAGCGAAAAAACCGCACGCCACAAAAAAGAGGAGGATGCCTGATGCGTGATTTTGTGATTATGTCTGACAGTTGCTGCGATTTGACTGACGAAATGGCGCAGGAGCTTGATCTGACGATTCTGCCCCTGACGCTTCACATGGACGGTCAGGATTATCGCAACTATCTGGACGGGCGGGAGCTGGATTTTCAGGAATTCTACGCCAAGGTTCGCAGCGGTGCCAAGTCCTCTACCTCAGCTGTCAGCGTGGGAGATTTTCAGTCTTCCATGCAAGAGATTTTACAGCAGGGAAAGGATGTCCTGTGCATCAACTTTTCTTCAGCTCTGTCCGCCACCTATCAGTCCGCCTGCATCGCGGCGGAGGATCTGCGGAGCGAATTCCCCGAGGCAAAAATTCTGGTGCTGGACTCTTTGTGCGCCTCTCTTGGGCAGGGATTGTTCCTATACCTGTGCGCCAAGTACAAGCAGCAAGGCAAATCGATTGATGAGGTCTACGCCTACGCCGAGGAAACCCGGAGCAAGGTGTGCCACTGGTTTACGGTGGATGATCTGAACCATCTCAAGCGGGGCGGCCGAATCAGCGCCGCCACCGCCATGTTCGGCACCATGTTGTCCATTAAGCCCGTTATGCATGTGGACGACGGCGGGCATCTGGTTCCTGTCAGCAAAGCCCGCGGCCGCAAGGCCTCGCTGGTGGCGCTTGTGGATGAAATGGAAAAAACTGCGCTCAATCCAGCGGAACAGGCCATATTCATCAGCCATGGCGACTGCGCCGATGAAGCGCAGTTTGTGGCCGATGAGATTCGCCGCCGCTTTGGAACAAAGGAAATTTATATCAACTTCGTCGGGCCGGTCATTGGAAACCACTCCGGTCCCGGAACCATGGCTCTGTTTTTCCTGGGAAGCCCACGCTGACCAAAAAGGCCCCATGCCGGGGCCTTTTCCAACTTTTTTCGTAATTTTACAACAGGAGGATTTTGCCGTGAAATGGCTGGAACTGCACATTGACACAAACCATCAGGGTCTGGAGATGGTGGAGGCATTTCTCTCCGGCCAAGGCATCGACAACGTGGTCATCAGTGACGAGACGGAATTTCAGGAGTTTCTCCAGGAAAACCGGAAAAGCTGGGACTATGTGGATGAGGAGTTGCTTGAGCGGCAAAAGGGCGTCTCCCGCGTCACCTTCTATCTGGAGTCCAGCGAGGAGGGCTTTGCCAAGCTGGGACAGGTGCGCATCGCCCTGTCCGGATTCCGCGCGGAGCATCCCGGCTGCGGCACGCTGCTGCTGACTATGGAAGATGTGGAAGACAAGGATTGGGAGACGGGCTGGCAGAAATATTATAAGCCCATGGAAATTGGCCGACGGCTTTTGGTAATTCCGGAGTGGGAGCAGGATTCCGTTGAATTGGGCGAACGGGTTCCGCTGATTCTGAACCCGGGTCTGGCCTTCGGTACCGGCTCCCACGCCACGACCCGTTTGTGCCTGACGGCGCTTGAAAAAACGATTTCAGACGGCCAGACCGTGCTGGACCTGGGGTGCGGAAGCGGCATCCTGTCCATTGCGGCGCTGAAGCTGGGCGCCGCATCCGCCTGGGCGGTGGATATCGACGACAAGTGCCTGGACGTAGCCTATGCCAATGCCGCCCTCAACGGGATCGGAAAGGATCGTTATACGGTTCTGGCCGGTGATGTCCTGACGGACGAGGCCCTGTGTGAGCATCTGGGCAGTGGCTATGACGTGGTGGTGGCCAATATCGTCGCGGATGTCATCATCGGCCTTGCGCCCTTTACCCGTCGGTTTTTAAAACAGGATGGGCTGTTTATCTGCTCGGGGATCATCGACGACCGGGCAGTGGAAGTGGCAAACGCTCTGCGTCTGCACGGCTGGTCTATTCTGGAGTCCAACGCCTCTGACGGCTGGTTCTCCTATATTTGCCGATAATCGGAGGAAAAAACAAATGGCTGCTTTATCTCGGGCAAATCGCTTTCTGAGTGAAAAAATTCTTTGGCTGACGCTGGTGTGTGTTGCACTGGGAATCGTTTTTGACGGCTTTTTTTCCGCCTTGATTCCCATTACGCCGGCTCTGTTTGCATTCATGACATTTTCCAACACGCTTGGTTCCGGATTCCGTCAGATGGGCGAAGTCTTTTTGCGTCCCATCCCAATTCTGACGGTGCTGGTACTGCTGCATGTGCTTTTGCCGCTGCTGTGTCTTGGCGTGTGTAAACTTCTGTTTGCCGACGCGCCTCTGTTTACCACAGGGCTGGTTTTGGAGTTTGCTGTTCCTACAGGCGTGGTCTCTTTGATGTGGGTTACGATCGGCCGCGGCAATCTGCCGCTGTGTCTTGGCATTGTCCTGCTGGATACTCTGCTCTCTCCTCTTGTGGTACCTCTGACACTCAAACTCCTGGTGGGTTCCATCGTGGAGATGGACACCCTGAGCATGATGCAGAACCTGATGTACATGGTGGCGCTGCCCGCTTTGGCCGCTCTGCTGCTCCATCAGGTACGCAGCGGTCGGATGGTCACTTCTTTGAAGCAGGTGTGCGACCCCGTTTCAAAAGTTTGTATGCTGACCATCGTCATTTCCAATGCCACAGGCGCCGCGCCGTTCCTGAAAAATATTACGCCTCTTCTGGAGGAAGTGATTGTGGTTCTGATTGTATTGATCCTCCTGGGCTATTACTTGGGATATCTTGTTTCAGTCCATCTGCTGAAATCGGATTTTCCCTCCCGCCAGACGATAACGCTCACCTCCGGCCTGCGGAATATCAGCGCGGGCGCCGTACTGGCGGCCCAGTATTTCCCTCCAGACGTTCTGTTTCCCGTTGCTTTCTCCCCCGTTTTTACACAGATTCTTTTGGGGACTGTGGTCAAGCTGCTGCGCAAAACGAAAGCGGGGCAGGCAGATCAAGCTGCCTATGAAGCGTCCCTGACGCAGTCCGAAGGCTAAGTTTAATTTTTTCATCCCCTTCCGTCCAGGCGGAGGGGGTTTTTATCACAAATTTTGCTCTGCGCCATTGAATGCGGGATTTTTATCCCGCACTCGACCTCTTCCCCCTTTCTTTTCCATCCGGGGTTTGTACAATGGAGGAAATTGACCGATGGAGGTGGTCCCATGGAAACGCAGCGGCAGGTTTTGTCTATTCCGGTAACAGAACTTTCCCCGAATCCATCCCAGCCCCGCCGGAAATTTGATTCGGATGGCCTTCGGGAGCTTGCGGATTCGATCCGGGAAAACGGGATTCTGCAGCCTCTGTCCGTGCGCCGCACAGCGGATGGCTGGCAGGTGGTGGCGGGAGAGCGCAGACTGCGTGCTGCAAAGCTGGCGGGTCTGGAGAATGTCCCTTGTCTGGAATGTCCTGTGGACGATGAAACATCCGCGCAGCTGGCTCTGATGGAAAATCTTCAGCGGCGGGATCTGCACTATCTGGAGGAGGCCGCAGCTCTGGCTTCCTTTATCAAAAAAGCAGGGATCACGCAGGAGACTGCAGCAGAAAAGCTGGGGCTCTCCCCTTCGGCTTTGGCCAATAAGCTGCGGCTGCTGCGGCTTTCGCCCGCGTGCTGCCGGGTTCTGGCGGAGCAAAACCTGACGGAACGCCACGCGCGGGCGCTGCTGCGCCTGCCGGATGAATCGGAGCAGCTTTCGGCTCTGCGCCACATTGTTGCCGCCGGACTGAACGTGGCCCGGACAGAACAGTACATTGACCGACGGGTTCTGGCGCTGCAGCGTACAGCGCCCTCGGGACGAAGAACATATATTCTTAAAGACGTGCGTTTATTTCTCAACAGTGTCGATCGCGGGCTGCGCCTGATCCGGGATGCGGGCATTGCCGCAGAGGGCACCCGGGAAGAGTCGGACGACGCCATCCTGTTGACCATCCGTATCCCGAAGCAGCCTTCAAGCGGTAAATAATTTGGCTTTCTTGCTTTTTATTTGCAATTTCACAGAAAATCGCTCTCAAATGTTACTGTATTGTAACGCCCATCTTGAAAAAACATGGTATAATAATACGCAAATACAGACAGAAATTCTCCTGTCAGGGAGGTTGTCCGTTGAGGAGGAGATTCATGGAGAGCATCCAGATCACACCGGAAGTGAAACCCCGTTCTAAAAATTTGGTTCTGGTCACCACTGCGGTACTGGCAGTTTTGGCGGCAGCCTATTGCGGTCTATCCGCATATGCAGTTTTCAGTAAAACCATTTGGCCGGGCACCTCGACCATGGGAATTGATATCGGCGGGCTGACACCCACACAAGCTGCCCAGAAAATAGAGCAGGAACTGCCTGATCAGAAAATCGGAATCTATCTGTACGACGGTACAGAGAAGACCGTGCCGGCGCCGGAGGGTGATCCCGCCGCTACCGTTACTCCCGATGATCTGGGCGTACAAGTGGACGGCGCCGCACTGGCCAAGCAGATTTACCAAGGCGAACGGCAGTCCTTTCTCTCTGCCGGTATGGAATTTTTCCGCCGGGCCGCATTTTCCGAAACCAATCAGGTCTACCGTGCGGATACAATCACAACTGATCCGGACAAGGCTGCGGAAACTGCTCAACGGCTGGCACAGAAGCTGTCTGCAGACTCGGTGGACAGTTCCTTCTCTCTTGGTGATGACTCCATTCGTATCGTAAAGTCCAAGGATGGTCTGCGTGTCAGTGCCTCCGATCTGAAACAGCAATTTTCCAGTCTTGACTGGAGCACGGATCTGGTCCTTTCCGTCCCGTATACCACCGTGGCCGCCCAAACACAAACTGCGCAGGAGATCTATGACCAGGCTGCCGGAGAGGTGAAAAACGCCGGATACGACAGTACCACGGATTCCATCACACCTGAGCAGGTCGGCGCCTCCTTTGATGTGACGCAGGCACAAAAACTGTTGGATGCCGCCGCACCGGGTGAGATCGTTTCGGTTCCCGCCACCGTTGAACTCCCCACCGTCACCGCCGATCAGCTGCGCAGTGTGCTGTTTCGCGATAAACTTGGCTCCTATACCACGCACGTGGGCGGCTCGGCAGCCCGCATCAGCAATGTGAAGCTGGCCACCGCGGCTGTCAATGGCACCGTCCTTAACAGCGGTGACATTTTCGCCTATAACGATGTGGTGGGACAGCGCACGGAAGCCCGTGGATATCAGGCCGCGCCGGCCTATGTGCAGGGAGAAACCGTGGACGAAATCGGCGGAGGTGTTTGTCAGCCCTCTTCCACGTTATATCTTGCAGCCTTGCTGTCCAACCTGGAGATTGTGGAACGCTACGCCCATCGCTATGTTCCCGCGTATATCCCAAAAGGCATGGACGCCACCGTCAGTTGGGGCGGTCCGGAGTTCCGCTTCCGCAACAATACGGATTACCCCATTAAAATTGTGGCTACCTATTCCAAAAACTACGTAACCATGACGCTTTACGGTACTAAAACAGACGATACTTACGTCAAGATGACCAACAAAGTTCTTTCCACAACATCCTACAAGACCATTTACCAGGAGGATGACACCTTGCCCGCCGGTACCAAGCAGGTCAAGGTCACCCCCTATACCGGATATAAAGTGGAAACTTACCGCAATATATACAGCGGTGACGGAACATTGATCTCCAGCAAGTTGGAAGCCGTCAGCGACTATAAAGTTCGCAACGAGGTTATCCAGACCGGACCCGCTCTGCCGGAGGTGCCTGCCAGCAGCGAGACCACCACCCCCGATACCCCGGTCACCGGTGACGGTGCGCAGGACGGTACCCAGACCGGAACCCAGGACGGAACCCAGGACGGAACTCAAGATGGTACTCAAGATGGTACTCAAACCGGAACACAGGATGGAACCGGCACACAAACCGGGGACGAAACCACCGATCCACAGTCTCCGGATGACGACACCATTATTCTTCTTCCTACTGTAGCAGACACAGACACGGCCGGAAACACGGGTGGAACCACAACCCAAACTCCGGCTGCGTAAATAAAAAGCAGGGCAGGCAATCCGGCTTGGATTGTCCGCCCTGCTTAATTGTTCTCTTCTGTAGAGACAAGTTTGATATTCTTTTGCCGCCGGCATCTCAGAAAACGAAAAACGAACTTGATCGGAATGCACCGATCAATACTCCTTATATAGAACAAACCCGTCGGTTTTATGCCCGTTCTTTTTTCAGTCTGCGGATGTCTTCCCCGAAGAAGGGCAGCAGCCGATACTCGCCCTCGATCCGGGAGGCAATCTGCGGTGTATAGCGCCGGCGCAGGCCTTCCGGTGCCAGGTTTGTATTGAGGATGGTGCAGCGTTTGCTCACCAGTCGGCTATTCACGATTTCGTATAGTGCACTCTGGACAAAGGTCGTGGTCATTTCGGTCCCCAGATCGTCCAGGATCAGCAGGTCGCAGTGCAGGATGCGCTCCACATCCTCCGCCGCAGCCTCACCGTCCTCACGGCCAAATTTGCGGGATTCAAACCGCTCGAAGATATGCCCGGCCGTCTCATAAACTACGGAAAAGCCGCCCTCGCTGACTTCCCGTGCAATGGCCGCGGAGAGAAATGTTTTTCCCAGGCCCGCAGAACCGAACATCAGCAGATTACCGCTGCGGCTGCCAAACGTGTGGGCATAGTTGGCGCAGACCTCATACACCGTCTCCATATTCTCCCGTGGGGAATAGCCGTACTCCGGGTCCGGCTTCTCCGAATACCAATCCAGAGAAAACGAATCGAAGCTCTGTCCCGCCAGATCCAGCATGTGAGACAGCTCTTCCTTCTGGGCCTGGGCATAATAGGACCGCAGGCAGCGGCACACCGCTTCACCCCGATAGCCCGTATCACCGCAAAGGGGACATTTGGGCTGCAGATCCAGATAGTCCGCCGGCAGGCCAAGGCCAGCCAGCAGCTGTGTCCGTTCGGCCTGCAGGCTGAGATTTCGGTCCCGCAGCACCGCCACGGCCGGGCGCGGGTCTGTTCCCCGGCGCAGCGCCGAGGTGATGATCCGGCTCATGGTGGAGCACAGCTCCGCTTCAATTTTCCGCAGACGGGGTTCCCGGGCATAGACCTGCTCTGTTCGGCGTGCAAACGCCTCCTCCCGCGCCTGACGGTCCGCCTCCAAGCGTCCCATGGCTCGGCGCATGATTTTTCCATCGTAGGCCATCTCCGTTCCCCCTCTCCTGCATTATCCCTTGCTGCGATGCAGCTCCTGTATGTATTTCCGCATTCCGCCGCCGGCCGGCTGTTCGTGCGTTATGGATTCCGGTTTTTTCTCCGGGCGGGGCTTGTCTCCGGCAGTAATCTGTTCCGCCGTGTGCCAGCCCGCCTCATGCCATTTTTTCAAAATTCCGTTGAGATACGGCCATTTGAGTTCGTGGCAGCGCAGCACCGTCTTGTCATAGGCCAGGGCCACCGCCTCCGGCTCGAAGCCCCACTCTTGCCAGGAGGTAAGGTACTTTTCCTCCGACGGCGCGGGCAGACGGCTGCCCAGCTGCAGCGCCCGCATATAGCCCGGCAGCCGCTCCTGCCTGCGGGCATACTGTTTTAAATACTCCGCCGCGGCCGCCTGGGTGTCGATCCCCATACGGGCCCAGGCATAGCCCTCTTTTTCAATCTGGCGCAGCGTAGGACGCCGCCCTTCGCCGTAGCGTCCGGCAATCCGCTCCGCACAATGACACACCAGAAGATATATCACATCCGGCGGAAGGCCCAGATAGTCATAAAGCCCCAGCAAGGTGCTTAAATCAGGCGTAGACAGCTTCTTGCCCAGCTTACGCTCCACCTCCGCGGTCAGCACCCGGAACGCTTCGTCCCGCTCCAGCGCGCCGCATACGTCCTCCTGGTGGTAATCGGGTTTTTCATCCACAGGCTCCGGCAGCTCCGCGGCGGGAACCGCCACCAGACCCAGGGACCGCAGCACATCCTCCGCCGATTCGATCCGAGGACGATCCCAGCGCAGCTCTCCTGCCAGAGACCGGGGCGGAACCGTGCCGTGGTGCCGCAGCAGTGCCAGATATAAAAGCGCCGCATCCCCGTCACCCCGCTCCAGGAGACGGCGGGCGGCGGTTCCGGACACCGTGACGCTCTCGTCCTCCAGATGCAGCAGACACCCTGCCATGGCCTTTCCCCCTTCGTCAGCAAACACAATACAATCAATCGACTCTATTGTATACGAGAAGCCGGTTTCTGACAACCCAAAACTTTTTCCCTGCATATAAAAAAGCTGGCGCTTATGTCTGCAATATGCTATAATGTTACGCATAAAAATGGGTTCAAATATGCTTCGCCCGGACGGGCAGGCTGTTTTTTCAAAAGAGAAGGAGGAATTTCTCATGGAAAATCGCGTCGTTGTCACCATCTGCGGAGAGGATTACACCTTCGTGGCGGAGGAATCCGCCGGCTATATGCAGAAGGTGGGCACCTATGTCAGCGAGAAGATGAACGAGGTGCTCGCCGACGCCCATGTGGGCCGCACCGACGCCGCCGTTCTGACTGCCACAAACATCACCGATGAATTGTTCAAGTCCCAGTCAGCCGCGGAAAAGCTGCGCGCACAGATCAAGGGTTACTTGGATGAAGCCAGCCGCGCCCAGTCAGAAGTGTCCGAGCTTAAGCGCGAAGTCTTTCGTCTCCAGCAGCGCCTGGAGGCCAAGAGCAACCAAAACCGATGACGCGTCCTGAACTTCTCTGTCCCGCCGGCTCTCCCGAGTCCCTGCGAGCCGCCGTGGAGTCCGGCGCCGACGCAGTCTATCTGGGCTGGGGTTCCTTCAACGCGCGGCAAAGCGCCAAAAATTTCTCCGACGAGGAATTTTCCAGCACCCTGCTCTACTGCCATGAGCGGGGCGTGAAGGTCTACCTCACTCTCAACACTCTGGTAACAGACCGGGAGCTGCCTCAGGCGCTTGCAACCGCGGCAAAAGCCTCGTCTTTAGGTGTAGACGCGGTGCTGGTGCAGGATCTGGGGCTCTTGGATCTGCTGCGCCGGACGCAGCCGGATCTTCCCCTTCACGCCAGCACCCAGATGAGTATTTTTACTTCCGGCGGCGCCTGCGAGGCTGCGGCCGACGGCTGTGAGCGTGTGGTAATTGCGCGTGAGTGCTCCCGTGAGGACACCGCAGCGATCTGCAAAAGCTGTCCTGCTGAAATCGAAGTCTTCGTCCATGGCGCTCTGTGCATGTGCTATTCCGGTCAGTGTGAATTCAGCGCCCTGATCGGTGGACGCTCCGGCAACCGGGGCCGTTGCGCCCAGCCCTGCCGCCTGCCCTACGGCGTGAATGCCCCTGCCAAAAACACCTATCCCCTCAGTCTGAAGGACAACTGTCTGGCAGACGATCTGGAAGACATGGCGCAAATGGGTGTGGCCTGCCTGAAATTGGAAGGCCGGATGAAGCGCCCGGAGTATGTGGCGGTGGTCACCGGTATTTATGCAAAGCTCCTGCGGGAGCGGCGCGGCCCCACGGCAGCGGAAGCCCAGGCACTGGACGCCGCTTTTTCCCGCTCCGGCTTTACAGATGGGTATTGGGAGGGCAAAATCGGGCTGAAGATGTTCGGTGTACGCCCCACAGACGCCAAAGAGCCCAAAGAGCTGTTTTCGGCGGCGATGGCCGGCGTGGAAAAAGGCGGGCTGCGGACCGTTCCGGTCCGCTTTTCCTGTGTAATCCGCACCGGCGTTCCCTGCTCTCTCACCGCGATGGACACAGACGGCCACACAGTTACCGTCTCCGGCTCCGTTCCTGAAGCGGCCCGGAATCGGGCTTTGACGGAAGAAGATCTTGCAGACCGCCTGAACAAAACCGGCGGCACCGCGTATCGGTGCAAAGAAATTGAAGTCCATGTGGACGAGGGGCTTTCGCTCTCCGCCTCGGCAATCAATTCTCTGCGGAGAGATGCCCTCTCCGCTCTGACCGCTGCCCGCACGGCGGTATCTATGCGCCGAAATCTGCCCGCGCCTCCCCTTCCGGAGACCGACTGTTCGCAGCCCGAACCGGCGCTGACCTGCTCTATCGCCCGGGCCGAGCAGCTGACAGACGCTCTCCTCAGGCAAAATCCCGCCCGTATCTATGTTCCTCTGGAACTGTTTGATATGCTCCCTTCCCTTCCGGCAGGAGATACAGAGTGGTGTGCCGTTCTGCCCCGTGTTTGGCGGGATCGTGACGAACCTGAGCTGCTGCGCCTGCTGGACAAGGCCCGCTCCCTGGGGGTCACCGGCGCTCTGCTGGGCAATCCGGGGCATTTGCCCCTGCTGCGGGATCAGAATTTTACCCTGTATGGAGATTTTGGTCTGAATGTCTTCAACAGTCGGACACTGGATTATCTGCAGGACAAGGGTCTCTCTTCGGCCACAGTTTCTTTTGAGCTGAAAAGCGCGCAGATTCGGGCGCTGCACAAGCTCATTCCCACAGAGGCCATCGTCTATGGCCGTCTGCCGCTGATGATCACGGAGAACTGTCTGGTGAAGAACAATGCCGGCTGCAGCCGCTGCACTCTCCCCAATGAGCTGATAGACCGCACAGGGGCCAGGTTTCCAATTCTGCCTGCCTGGGGGCACCGCAGCGAGATTCAGAATAGCCGCGTGCTGTATCTGGGTGACCAGCCGGACTTTCGGCGTCTGGGGCTTGCTTTTGCCCGTCTGCGCTTCACCACCGAAGCACCGGAGGAGTGCGTGCAGATCTTTCAGGACTATCGCAGCAATGCGCCTGCTCCGGAAGAATTTACCCGCGGTCTATTTGTCCGGGGTGTCGAATAAAGCTATTTTTGCTACCGATTGTAATATAGATATCATATTATACAAATTGTTTTAAATGGAGAACCTGAATGGAAATCAAAGTCAAATATTTTACGCAGGATCTGGAGCCTCTTTGCTATGTGGATGGGAAGTCCGACTGGATCGATCTGCACACTTCCGAAACCGTAACTCTCAACGCCGGCGAATTTCGCCTGATCCCATTGGGCGTGGCCATCGCACTGCCGGAGGGCTATGAGGCCCACATCGTTCCCCGCAGCTCCACCTTTAAAAACTATGGCCTCCTCCAGACCAATTCCATGGGTGTGGTAGACTTCACCTATCGCGGCGACGGCGATCAGTGGTATTTCCCCGCCTATGCTACCCGGGATATAACCATTGAAAAGAATGCCCGTATTTGCCAGTTCCGCATTGTGGAAAACCAGCCCCGGCTGGAATTTGTGGCAGTGGAACACTTGGGCAGTCCGGACCGGGGCGGTTTTGGCTCCACTGGGAAATAAGCGGAAAGGGACTTTTCGACATGGCAAAAATTGTGTTGGCTTCCGGCTCTCCCCGTCGGCAAGAGCTGCTGGAGCGCATGGGTATTACGGATTTTGACATCCGGGTGCCTCAGACTGATGAAACGTACCCTGCGGGTTTGAATCCGCGTCAAACTGTAGAATATATCTCACGGGAAAAAGCGACTGCAGCAGCGGCGCTGTGTACGTCGGAGGAAATCCTTATTGCCGCCGACACCATGGTCTTTCTGGATGACATTCGGCTGGGAAAGCCCACGGATGAGTCGGACGCGCTACGGATGCTCACTGCCCTCCAAGGGCGCAGCCACACCGTCTGCACCGGAGTCACCGTCCGGCAAGGCGACCGGATTCTGACGGAATCGGAAGCCACCACGGTCACATTCCGCCCGGCAACTGAATCGGAATTGTTGAGCTATATTCATACAGGAGAGCCCATGGACAAGGCCGGCGCCTACGGTGTACAAAGTCTGGGTGCGCTGCTGGTTCAGGGCATTCACGGCGATTTTTACAACGTCATGGGCCTGCCTCTTCTGCGGCTTTCCCGGATGCTGGGGCAATTCGGCGTCACTTTCTTTGATTGAGGGATTATTTTGAAACACTTTTTGAAGGAACATGGTCTGTGGATACTGTTCGCCTCGGCCGTCATTGCCGTGGCGTTGGCTCTGCTGTCATTTTTCAGCGCCAACTCTTCGCCGCTGGCCAATCTGGCCGGTGTGATTACCTCCCCTTTCCGGTCAGCCGGTTCCGCCGTGGTGGGTTGGTTCAGCGACAAGCAGAACTATTATCAGGACGTGACCTCCCTGAAACAGGAAAATGCCGCTCTGAAAAAGCAGATTGCCGACATGGAAAGCGAAATCCGTCAGGCTCAGTCCGACAGCGCGGAAAACACGCGCCTGCGCGAGCTTCTGAACCTGCGGGAGCAACGCAAGGACTTTGAAATGGAGTCGGCCACCATTACGGAGAGTTCCAGTTCCAACTGGACTTCATCCCTGACACTTAACCGCGGCACCGAACACGGCGTCAACCCCGGAGACTGCGTCATCACCGAGTCCGGATATCTGGTGGGCGTGGTGAAGGAGGCGGGCCTGAACTGGTGTACCGTCCTTACGGTGGTGGACACCGACACCTCTCTCGGCGCACAGGTGTTCCGCACAAAGGCCATCGGTGTGGCGGAGGGCGACTTTTCCCTGATGTCCAAAGATCAGCTGCGCCTGGACTATCTGCCCGCCAACACGCAGCTGCTTAACGGCGATCTGGTGGTCACGTCCGGCCTGGGCGGATATTACCCTTCCGGTCTGGTGATCGGAAAAGTGGAGGGAGTGCAGACCGACGACTCCGGTGCCGCAAAATACGCTATTCTCTCCCCCAGCGCCGATCTGAATAATCTGACCGAGGTCTTTATTATCAAGTCCTTTGACATCGTGGACTGATTGTCCGGAAAGGAGCCTTATCCTTGACCTCCCGACAGGAAACGTTTTTTAAATGGGCCCTGTACACCGGGGCTACCGCCATCTGTCTGCTCATACAGGGTCTTGTGCTGCAAAATATGGTCGTCTGGGGTGTGTTTCCCTTTGTCTATCCCATTCTGGCCGCAACGGTGTCCTCTTTGGAGGGCTCCATCAACGGAACCATTTACAGCTTGATTCTGGGCGTGGTCTGCGATCTGACCATTCCCGGATCTATCCCCTGTTTTTATACGCTGATTTTTCCCCTGGTGGGGCTTTGCGGTGCACTTCTGACCCGGGGCGTACTCTCTTCCGGCTGGTTGGGCGCTGCAGTCGCATCCATCGCGGCATTTTTATTCACGGGCCTGTTTCATGCCCTGATTCTGGCCATGAGCGGCAAAGCAGCCTGGTCCGGCGCCGCTCTTGTGTGCGGAAAAGAGTTGGCGGTTTCCATCCTGCTGGCCATTCCGATTTATGTACTGTTCCATGCCGTATACCGCAAAAGTCATGCCAATGACTGACAAGAGGTAACTATGAATTTTTCAGAACCCAAACTCAGCAACCACCGGCTTTATGCCCTGGGCGGCTTTCTGCTTGCCATTCTGTTTGCTTACGGAAGCGTGCTGTATGACACCCAGATCACCAACGGCAGCTATTACCTGGAGCAGTCTGTCCGTACAATTACCAACACCGAAACAGTGGAGGCCTCTCGGGGAATCCTGACCGATCGGAACGGACAGGTCATCGTCTCCAACCGCCAGACCTATGCCTTGACCTTCGATGCCTCTCTTTTGGACAACGGCGACGATGAAAACGCTGCCATTTTGCGCTTGATTCAGCTTTGCCGCAGCCGTGGGCAGTCCTGGAACGATAATCTGCCCCTGACGGCGCAGGCGCCCTATACGTATACCGTAGACGATGTGGGAACCACCCAGCGCAGCCGCTTTCTAAAGTATCTTCAGAGCCTGAATCTGATTTCCACAAACCTGAGCACATCGGATATTTCCAATACCCTGCTGAATCAGATCGTGACGCCGGATACACTGCTGGCCGCTATGCGGGACGAGTTTAAAATTCCGGCAAGCTGGTCGGACGCCGATGCACGAGCGGTGCTGGGCGTACAATATGAGCTTGCCGTACGCAAACTTATCAACACCAACGCATACGTATTTGCAGAGGATGTGGACACCACGCTGATCTCTCTCATCAAGGACGGTGACTACCTCGGAGTAAAGGTCTCCACCTCCTCTGTGCGGGAATACAATACAACAGCAGCAGCCCATATTATAGGAAGCGTGGGCCGCATCAATGAGGAGGAATACGCGCAGCTCAAATCCCAGGGCTATGCCATGGACGATTGGCTGGGCAAATCCGGCGTGGAATCCGCCTTTGAATCTTATCTTCGGGGTACGGACGGTACCCGTGTGGTCTCCACCAACGCAGAGGGTAAAATCACCAGCGAGCTGTACACCACCGCTCCTCAGCCCGGCAACACCGTGGCGCTGACTCTGGATTTAAATTTGCAGAAAGCCGTGGAGAACGCCCTGGGAAAAACTGTTCAGCAAATGGACGAAGAAGACGGAAACACCACTCGAGGCGCCGGTGCGGCGGTAATTCAGGTGGGTACTGGTGAAGTGCTCGCTCTGGCCTCTTACCCCACTTTTAATCTGGCCACCTATAACCAGGACTACAACATACTGAGTCAGGACCCTGCCAACCCCCTGTTCAACCGGGCCACACAGGGCACCTATGCTCCCGGCTCTACCTTTAAGCCCTGCACCGCCGTGGCGGCGCTGGAAGAAGGCAAAGTAACCGTCTCCGAAAAGATCGACGACACGGGCTGCTGGTACTATCCCGGTGCCTCCACCGGCGACCATGCCTATTGCTGGAAACGCAGCGGTCACGGATGGCTGAATATCACACAGGCCATTACCAACTCCTGCAACTATTTCTTTGCTGAAATGGGCTACCGGTTGGGGCTGGATGCGCTCAATCAATATGCCTCGAATTTTGGCCTCGGTTCTCACACCGGCATTGAGATCGGCGACGCCACCGGTTCTCTGGCGCAGGAAGACCCGGGACAGGATCTGGCTCCCTGGGCGGCCTTCGGCCAGGCCAACTACCTTTTCACACCGTTGCAGCTGGCCAATTATATTGCCACTCTGGTGGATGGCGGTGAGCATTATGATGCTCACCTGCTCAAAAACGTAAAGTCCTACGACAACTCCAGCGTGGTCTACGCCGAGAACAGCAAACCTTCCAACTCCTTCACCATCAGCGACTCCACACTGAATGCTGTGAAGGAAGGCATGCATGATCTGACCACCACCGGCGCCCTGTCCTCTTACTTTAAATCCTGCGTGGTGGATGCTGGCGCAAAGACCGGCACCGCTCAGGTCACTGCCGATACAAAGAACAACGGTGTATTCGTCTGCTTTGCCCCCTATGATGACCCTCAGGTCGCACTGGCCATCGTCATCGAAAAAGGCGGTTCCGGCAGTGCGCTGGCTTCCACCGCCGTAGAAATTCTGAATGCCTATTTCTCACAGGACGAAATTGGTTCCGTCATCATTGGCGAAAACCAACTGCTGCAATAACTCGCAGCCGCGGCGTCCGGATTCGGACGCCGCTTTTTCATTTCCACCGAAAGGATTCCTGATTGATGAACGAATCATTTGTCTATGATTCCCGCTGCAGTACCTGCAAGTCCCCCTTTGGCGCGGTGCCCTGCGGCCAGGCCGTTGATTTTCACGTACGTCCGCTCTTGTCTGACGGCTTTACACATTGCGCACTATCCGTATTTTCCGAATTCTCCGGTCTCCGGGATGAATACGCGATGCTTCCAGCCGCTCCCGAAGGCGATCGTGCCTGTTTTGGACTGACTTATCTCGCTCCGGCGGAGCCCGAACTGGTATGGTACTCTTTTCGTTTCTGGCGGGACGACGGCACCGGCTGTATTCTTGACCGGACCGGCTATCGCAGCAGCGGAGATCCCGATCTTTGGCAGCTGACCGTCTGGGACGATACCCATTTGACTCCCGACTGGTTCGGCGA